>JANPEN010000602.1:0-9788 GCA_031422955.1 Acidimicrobiia bacterium | reverse complement strand
TGTTGCGGAGAAACCATTCGAAGATGTGCTCACCCAGCGCATCGGCCACCAGCTCTGAACGCTCCATCTCGTCGAGGGCTTCGGACAGGCTCACCGGTAGCTCAGCGATGCCAGCCTTGGCCCGCTGCGAAGGGGTCAGCTCGAAAAGGTTCGCGACCGCTTCCTCCGGCAGCTCGTAGCCGGCCTCGATGCCTCGCAACCCGGCGGCCAAGATAACCGAAAAGGCCAGGTAGGGGTTGCAGGCGGGGTCCGGCGCCCGGTATTCGATGCGGGTGGAGCTGGGCTTGTCCTTCTTGGTCACCGGCACCCGGATGAGGGCAGAGCGGTTGTTGTGGGCCCAGGTCACGTAGGGCGGTGCCTCCGAGCCGGGGGCGAGGCGCTTGTAGGAGTTGACCAGCTGATTGGTGACCGCGGTGATCTCGCGAGCGTGGTGCAATAGCCCGGCGATGAACTGGCGGGCTTCCAGAGACAACCCCCCGGAGGCTGCGTCGTGGAACACGTTGGTGTCGCCTCGGAACAGGCTCATGTGGGTGTGCATGCCCGAGCCCTGCACGCCGGCCAGGGGCTTGGGCATAAAGGTGGCATAGACGCCTCGTTCTACGGCGATTTCACGAACGAGCAGGCGGAAAGTCATGACGGTATCGGCCATCTCTAGCGCTTCGGTGTAGCGCAGGTCGATCTCGTGCTGGGAGGGCGAGTCCTCGTGGAAGCTGTACTCCACCGGGATGCTCATCGCCTCCAGCATGCCGATGGTCCTTCGACGCAGGTCCGAGGCCACATCAGCCAGGGTCAAATCGAAGTAGGAGCCGCTGTCAAGGGGCTCCAAGGGGGTCTCAGGGTTGCCGTCAGCGAAGTAGAAGAACTCCATCTCCGGCGCCACCATGAACGTGAAGCCCAGCTGTCGGGCCCTGCCCAGGTTGCGTTTGAGCACGTAGCGGGGGTCCCCCGCGAAGGGGGTGCCGTCCACGTTCTCGATGTCGCAGAACATGCGGGCGGAGTGCTCGGCCTCGGGTCCGAAGGGGATCAGCTCGAAGGAGGCGGCGTCGGGTCGGGCCAGGACGTCGGATTCTTGGATCCTGGAGAAGCCGTCGATGCTGGAGCCGTCGAAATGCATGCCCTCGGCGAAGGCTGCTTCCAGCTCGGCGGGGGTGATGGCAAAGGACTTGAGCTGCCCGTTGACGTCGGTGAACCACAGCCGGATCAGGCGAACCGCTCGCTCTTCGACCGTGCGCAGCACGTACTGTTGTTGGCGCATCATCGCCGCTCATGCTGCCCGACCGGCGCCGCCCTCCGGAGGCGGTGGCGCCCGGTTCACGCGACGTTCACAGTTGGGCAACAATCGCGAAACGTGTGATTGGAAGCCTGACGCCCCCCGGGACCTAGTCTTTCCCGATTCTCGCGCGGCGTGGGCCCCTTTCGCAGGTCCCCCACCGATCGAGGCCCCTATGGGCATAGATCACATCGATCCGCGGGGGAATCCAACCCGAGAAGCCACGACACGAGAAGAGGGTGACGCTGTGGAGAAACGGACGCCGGCCGAGGTCATTGCGTACGCACAGGAGCAGGGAGTCGAGTTCGTCGACCTACGTTTCTGTGACCTGCCCGGTCAGATGCAGCATCTTTCAGCCCCGCTGCACCAGCTGACCGAGGACGTTTTCGAGGAGGGTTTCGGCTTCGATGGCAGTTCCATCCGTGGCTTCAAGGAGATCCAGGAATCGGACATGCTCTTGCTGCCCGATCCGAATACTGCGATCATCGACCCGTTCCGGGCCCGCAAGACCCTCAACCTGAACTGCTTCGTCCACGACCCCCTTACCGGCGAGGCCTACTCCCGCGATCCCCGCAACATCGCCCGCAAGGCCGAGGCCTATCTGTTGACCACTGGGCTGGCCGACACGGTGTATTTCGGTCCCGAGGCTGAGTTTTTCATCTTCGATTCGGCCCGGTTCTCCCAGACGGCCAACAGCGCCTTTTACGAGGTTGACTCCGACGCCGCCGCCTGGCGGTTGGGCAGTGCCACCAACATCGATGGCTCTCCTAACCGGGGCTACAAGCCGCGGCACAAGGAGGCCTATTTCCCGGTACCCCCGGTCGATCATTTCCAGGACCTGCGCTCGGAGATGGTCGTGGCCCTCGAGGGGTGCGGCGTGGAGATCGAGATCCACCATCACGAGGTCGCCACCGGCGGCCAGGCCGAGATCGACATGAAGTTCGACACCCTGCTACGGGTGGCGGACAAGCTGATGCTCTACAAGTACATCGTCAAGAGCGTGGCTTGGAACGCAGGCAAGGTTGTGACCTTCATGCCCAAGCCGCTGTTCCAGGACAACGGCTCCGGCATGCACTGCCACCAGTCCCTGTGGACCGACGGCGAGCCGCTGTTCTATGACGGGGACAAGTACGCCGGGCTGTCGGACATGGCCCGTTGGTACATCGGCGGCATCCTCAAGCACGCCCCCGCCATCTTGGCCTTCGCCGCCCCGACCACCAACTCCTACAAGCGGCTGGTGCCCGGCTACGAGGCCCCGGTCAACCTGGTTTACAGCCAGCGCAACCGCTCCGCCGCGGTGCGCATCCCGCTGTACTCCAAGTCCCCCAAGGCCAAGCGGCTGGAGTTCCGCTGCCCCGACCCCTCCTGCAACCCCTACCTGGCCTTCGCCGCCCAGCTCATGGCCGGCCTGGACGGGATCCAGAACCGCACCGAGCCGCCGGACCCGGTGGATCACAACCTTTATGACCTGCCCCCGGAGGAGCTGAAGAAGGTCCCCCAGGTGCCGGCGTCGCTGGAGGCCGCGCTCGACGCCCTCGAGGCGGATTCGGAGTTCCTGCTGGCCGGGGGGGTCTTCACCCAGGACCTCATCGACACCTGGGTCACCTACAAGCGTGAGGCCGAGGTCGACGCCATTCGCCTCCGCCCTCATCCCTACGAGTTCCATCTCTACTTCGACATCTGAGGAGCAGTGCCGTTGACCTGCGGAAACGCGGGTCAGCGGACGCCTCGGGCCGTCTCTGGGCCGTCAGAGCTGGGCCGACAATTGCTCGACTGTGCGATGGTCGACGCGGAGTGGGCCGGTTCAGGGCAGAATGGTCACGTGAGCACCGGTCAAGATCTGCTCGACGAGCTTCGGCGGCAGCGCCGTGGCGGTGACACGCGAATTACGCCTGAAGGCCGCGAGATCCTTACTCGGATCGTGATGGGGGACCTGGCCGACGAGTTCGCTGACTCACTGGGGTGACTCCCGGTCAACGCGAGCGCATCGGTCAGCTCCTCAAGGAGATGGAGGCCGAGGTTGGGCCGATCCCCGCCCGACCTGTTGGACGAAGCGCGGCGATCTGTGGCTGACGCCTATTTCTCAGGTCAGTTTCTGTGGCTGCTGCGCGGCCGTGACGCAAGCGTGAAAATGGTGGGGAGCGAAGATCGGCGAATCTTCGCATCAGACCCCATTTCTGTGTGAACCCGCAGGTCACCCAAGCCGCCGGGACAGAACTACGACATCTAGTCGGTTAGGCCGCTGATTAGGGCTTTGCTCTCTCAGACGGCCCTCGGGCCGTCTACGGGCCGTCAGACTGTCGGCACGTCACGGTCGTCAGTGGCTACCGAGGGCATGCTGTGGCCATGGGATGGGGCGACGAGCCAACCACGGGCGCTGGCCGGGCGATGCGCTCCTCTCCTTGGATCCTTGCTGGCTCCGCACTCCCCGCCGAGGCGGGAGTTCCACTCCGAGCCGATGACTTGAGATGCTGATGCCGACCCGTGGTCAGGATCATCGCTGTTGGCGAGCGGGCTGGGTTCCGGGCCGGTTCCGACTACCTTGGCTCAGTGCTGCGCAGCGCACTCATTGCCCTTTCCTTGGTTGCGGCTCTCGCGGGCGGGTGTTCGAACGGGGAGGACGGCGGACAGGACGGGACCGCTGGCTCGACCTGCCAGAATGACGGTGGTGCTGGCCCGTACTTTCTCTTCGAGCATGAGGACTGGGAGTTCAAAGGCGCCACGGACCTCCCCGAAGATCTTGGTCCAATGGAGGCGATCGAGCCGAGCCTCGATTGGTATGCAGAGCACGAACGACTCACGCCGTCGACCGATGGTGCGATGGTCGAGGGGGTCAGCCTTCGCCTGTCAGGGCACGACGCCGACCTCGACGAGCACCAAGACGAGCTTTCGGGATTCGACGCCGAGGAGCAACTGATCAACGGAGTTCGCGCCCTCGCCGGGATCGGGCCAGACCTCGCGCCCACCGTCGTCACCGTGACTGTCACCAACGACTACACGCTCATGCTCCTGAGTTACGGTCTCGAACTCGAAGAGCTGATCGACCTTGCAGCTAGGCGCGTACACCAGGTGTGCCAGCCGGAGTGGATTGAAGCGGGCGGCGAGATCCTCGACTGTCTTCCGGCCGACCCCGGCTGCACCGAGAATCCTCCACCCACACCAACTTCGAGCTCCTCGGAACCGGTCCTGTCCACGACGGAGGGCCCGTAGCCGATTGCCGTGCGGCACGGCGACCGCGTCAACTGCGCGACGTTCGGGGCGCGGTCGTCGAGCTAACCCGATATTCGTGGGTCAGCGGCCCGCCGGCCCGGGCGGGTCGTTTGCCCGATGGGAAGGTGGGGTAGGACGGAGTCTGGTCCGTGGGTTGAGCCCGGAAGGAGATCCCCCTGCTTCACCTGGCGATGCTTTACACGGAGCCCGAAGAGTACGCAGAGTCCGTACTTTCTTTCCTCGAAGCGGGATCCGCCGTCGGGGAAGCCGCGCTCGTGTTCGCCCCCCAACCGAACGTGGACCTACTCCGCCAGCGGTACAAAGGCCCTCCCGGCCAGGTGGCTTTTCTCGATGCGGTTGATGTCGCCCGCAATCCCGCCCGAATTTTGCCCGCGGCTCGCCGCTTCTCAGAGACCCACGCCGGGCGTCCGATCCGCCTTGTCGGTGAGCCGAGCTGGCCTGGGCGTTCGACCGCGGAGATGCGGGAGGTGATGCGACACGAGGCGCTCTTCAACGTCCTGTTCGCAGACATCGCCGCCACCGTGCTCTGCCCCTATGACATTGCTGGGTTGGACGCATCCGTGGTCACCGCCGCCCGCCAAACTCACCCTCACGTGATGGAGGGCGGGATGTGTTCACCGAGCGCCTCCCACGTGGACTGCGCCGTCATGCTCGCTCTGTCGGATCAGTTGCCCCCCGCCCCCCGCGATGCTTGGACGCTGGGTTTTCATCACGAGGACCTGGCTGTCTTGCGGCAGCTCTCCTTGGTCTGCGCCGCTCGGTTCGGCGTGCGTTCGGATCGCTTGGCGGACCTGGTCCTGGCGGTCAACGAAGCGGCCTCCAATACCTTGGCCCACACGGAGGGAGCTGGCACCCTGCGCATCTGGCAGGACGGGGACGCCGTGGTCTGTGAGGTCACCGACGCCGGCCACATGATCACCGCTGACCTCGCCGGTCGGCTCCAGCCGCCGACCGAGGCGAAAAGAGGTCGGGGATTGTGGATGATCAACCAGCTGTGTGATCTGGTCGAGCTGCGTTCCAGTGAGGCGGGCACCATCGTTCGCATGCACGTCGGGATCCGCTGACCGGCGGAGACCGGGCCCGTTCGCCGGGGGCTATGTACGTCAAGGGCCCTCGGGCCTCCTTGGCTTCTCGTCCTGCAACCGACCGGGAACGTTCATCCCCTATTCCCCTTGATACCACGAGGCGTCCAGACCCCTCCCATAGGTTGCCGCCCGCGGCGCAAACCGCGCGGCACGGTGCAGGACACAACCGGAGACAACCAAACATGAGCAGGCGGTATTACCCCCGAAGCCGTGTCGTCGGCGCGGCTTCGCTTTTAACCCTCACGATCGCACTCGCGGCGGATCCAGCCGGTGCAGCAACAAGCATGGGCCCCAGTACAGGTAAGGGTGTACCGGTGCCCGTCACCTACACCGACGTGGAGTGGAACCAGAGTGGAGCCCTCCAGAACTGAGAGGCGGTAACCGAGGGCGCGATGGCCTTCAACCGCATTGAGGATGGCGCCTTCGACCCGAACAACCCTGCGGTGTTCTACTTCGTGACCACTGCGGATCCAGGCGGTCTGTGGAAGTTCACCTTCAACAACCTGGCGGTGGGTCAGTCTGCTGGCGGTACCTTGGAACTGGTGCTCGATGGCTCGGAGCTGCCGGACAACGACGCCCTCAGCCGCTACGTCGGTCACAACATGGTCCTGAAGTCTCCCGACAACATCACCGTGGACGACAAGGGCCACGTGCTCATCCAAGAAGACCCGGGCAATATCGCCCACGTTGCCCGAGTGCTCGCCTATGACATCGCGTCGCAAAAGCTGGTCAGTTTGGCGGAGTTCACGGGCGGTCCGTACAACGGTGCGCAGATCCACACGGCCAGCTGATGTCGATGACCGTGAACTGGCCCCAGGTCTTTGGCGGGCCCGATCCGGTCGTGCCTGAGGTGCCGCTCAACGTGTTGATCCCGCTGACCGGGGCGCTGGCCGGTGGGGGCTACCTCCTCCTGCGCAACCAAAATCTCAAATTTAGAGAGCGGGATGACGCCCAATGGCCAGCAGATTGCTACTCCACCCCAATGTCCGGAGCCGGACGATGTCCACCTCGACGTCTGCTGGAAACAGCTTGCGCAGTTGCCGAGCGGAGACCAGGTGCAGGTTGGCGGGATCCGCCCAGAAGGTGAGACCAATGAGCCCCAAGACGCTGCGGTGGGAGCTACGGGGGAGCCAATGCAGCAACGGCAGAAACGTGTGAAGCTCCAGTGGAAACCAGCGGTTGGGGGTGGTGAGGAAGAACTGTTCCCCGACCCGTACCATCTCGGCGACGAAACGACGCTGCTGTTCAGGCCCCCCGACATGCTCGAGCACGGCCGAGGAGAAGGCCACGCCGAACTCGCCGGTGGCGAAGGGCAGCGTCTGACCGTCGGTCTGCACGAAGCGAACGCCCGGGTGGCGCAACTCGATGGCGGAGGCGTCCTCCACCGAGGTCGCGGTGATCCGGTGCGGATAGGGGTAGCAGGTCTCGAAAAGGTTGGAGTCGGCCAGGTCCTCGTCGGGGGTGATGCCAATGTCGAGGATCCTCGTTGTGTCATCGAATGGCACGAACTCAACGAATCGGTCGAACATCCGCAGGCGGGCCCGCACCGCCCGGCGTGTCGCCCAGGCTCGGAGCGGATGACCCTTGGAGAAGTAGTCGATGGCGGCGGCACTGTCCACAGCGCGGCAACCTAGTCTCACCCTGGCAACCGCCGAACCTCCTTCACCCGGAGTTCGCCCGTCGTTCTCCCGCCGTCCGTTCGTCGGATCCGCCTACGGTGCTCAGGCCAGCAGTTCAAGCTTGGCCGGTCATGAGCCGATGAACAGGGTATGTCCGGCCCTGGGCGTCCCAGTGTGCGGGGCGGGATCCGCGTCCTGGTTGGCGCGGTCCTCATCGCCACCGCCGTCGCTGGCCGCGGACACCCGACGCAGTTGGCTGCACCAGCGGAGCGCACGGCACCGGCCGACGCGTCATCGGCGGATCCGAACCCACTAACCCCTCTGGACATGCCGACCGGTACGTCCATTCCCCGGTTGAGCTTTCCGACCACCTCGTGGACTTCGAGCACGGTTTCGGGGACCACGCTCGGGCCGAGCGCCGGGGTCCCCGGCGGGCCGGCCGTCATGCAACCGCGGGTGGACCCCCGACCGTGGGCGGCACCGCAGCCGGGGCTCGACCCCGCGCCGACGGGGGACCTCACGGATCCCGAGCCGCCTGCCCCAACACAGGGGGAGATCCCCACGGACCCGGTGCCGGATCCAACTGCTCCACCCCGGGCGTCCGTGCCCTTGGGGGTGCGGGACGGCGCGTTCACGGTGTGGGGAGAGACCCGGACCCTGCTCGGCGTGAACCTGCCCCAGGCCAGCACCGACTACCGGGTCAACGGCGGTTGCGGTGCTCCCATCGACCTCGACCAGTTCTTCGCCCGGCTGCCGGCCAACACGATGGTTCGGGTGTTCTTCGGCCAGGACATGACCATCAACACCCAGACCGGCAGTCGGGACTGGCGGGGCCTGGACCGCATGGTGGCCGCCGCCGAGGCCAGCCCGACCCGGCCCCTGTTGGTCGGCGGCCTCACCAACCAATGGGGCATCTGCGACGGCGGCACCTTCAAGGGCTTCGACTGGCTGGCCGGTGGCTTCCGGGCCGACGCCGACCCGATCATCGGTCGGGTCCCCTACTGGGATTACCTGCATGAGGTTCTCGCCCGCTATGGCTCCTCACCCGCAGTTGTGATGTGGGAACCGGCTGGCGAACCGGAAGCTTCGAGCTGCGCCACCGGGGCCAATTGCTGGGGTGCGAACATGAGTTGTCGAGCCGATGCCACCGATGCCTTGACGGGGTTCTTCGCACAGGTCAGCCCGGTCATACGAAGCGCCTCGCCGGGTCGGCTCATCGGCACCGGGGCCATCGGCGGGGGCCAGTGCGGTTGGACCGGCCCGACCGGTGCCACCCTGGAGCGGAGCGAGCATGTCGACGTGCTCAGCGTGCACGACTACACCGAGGGTCCCGGCCTGGACTCCATCGGTCTGGCTACGCTGCAACGCGGCAACAGCATCGGCAAACCGGTTTTGTTCGGTGAGTTGGGCATGAGCGGCCGAGCCGGGCTGGCCGGCTGTCGAGACGTCGGGGAACGGGCGGCACTACTCGGTGACAAGATCGCCTCGGCCACGAACCAAGGCGCCGATGGGTTCCTGCTGTGGGCCTATGGCATCGGTGCCACCACCTGCACGACGGACATCGACGACCACGATCCAGCCTTGCAGTTGATCTTGGCCCCGTAATGGCGCGGGCTGGCGCGGACCGGCGAGAACCGGTGGCCGAGCGCCGCTACCGCCCCAGCGGGCCTTGCAGGAGGGCGAAGCTCGGGTCCTCGAAGCCGATGTACATATCGCAGGCCGTCGTGGCTTCACCGAACGCCCACAACAGCCAGCCATCGGCTCCTGCCCGTGCCGCTTCGTTGACCTTATCGGTCAACCGCTGCGCCCGCTCCTGCTTGGACATGCAGTCCGCGTGGTCCTGGGCGGTCAACCCGATCTCCTCGAGCAGGACCGGTTTGCCGATTTGTTCAGCCCAACGCATTGTTTCCCGCCCGACCTCGTCGAGGCCGGGCTGTTGGCGAAAGTCATGCACGGTCAGCACATCAATGTCGGTATGGCCCATGAGGGCCCGTCCCTGAGGCCCCGCCCATCCACATTGGTTGCCGCCGATAGCGGCACTGCCGATCAGGCGCCCCGGCGCGTGGCGGCGGACCACGGCGGTCACCTCGGTGAAGAACTGCCCGAGAACGACGGACGCGTCCGCAGGGCACGTGAGCGCGCCCCCGTAGCATCCCGACTTGCTGGGGCCTGGAGTACAGGCGGAGGCTTCGGGCTCCCCGACCGGTTCCCACATGACGATGGCGGGCGAGTTGCCGTAGCGACGCACCACCTCGTGGAGATAGTGCAGGTACGGCACCCGACCGGGTTCGGTGAGACCGGCGGGCACGTTGGTGCGGAATCCGCCGGCATACCAAGCGTGTCCCTTGAACTCGCCACCGTCGCAGATACCCCACTGGTTGGTCAGCCCGACGACCAGAAGCGGGTGGCTCGGGCTGGTTTCGGCCGCGGCGACCACCCGATCCAGGCCCCGCCAGTCGCGCTGGCCGGTGGTGGCATTGAGGGTGAGATCCTGGCCGAAGAAGACCCGGACCAGGCTTCGTGGCGGTAGCTGGGCTAGCACCGCGTCGAGATCGATCCCTGCGCCGCAGCCGGCGTTGACCG
>JANPEN010000601.1:0-10258 GCA_031422955.1 Acidimicrobiia bacterium | reverse complement strand
AGCGCAACCAGCAGCGCGTACTCAGCTGCGGTGGCCCCCTCGGTACGACGCTTGAGGGCAACCACCCAAGCCTGGACAGCAACCGCACTACGAACGCTCAGATCCTTCATAAGTTCTTCCTCTTCAGCTCTGCAAACGGTTTGGCACCGGACCGAGACAACGATGAGCCCTTCCACCACCCCCCGCATCTCCCCGCCTGAGGATCCGGCCGGCATCGTGACGAAGGACCTAGTGGCCCTCGGGTGGGGCGGGCGAGCTGGCGGGCGAAAACGAATTGAAGGGACAGCCGCGGCAGGCTGCCCCTTCAATTCGTCAGATACCGAGCCGAATGGTGGCCAGGGTCAGGAGGTGGCGCTGTTCAGCGACGATCCGGTCTTGCTGAACACCGAAGCGATGGACTGACCCAAAACGGTCACCGCAATGATGATGGCCACGGCAATGAGCGCAACCAGCAGCGCGTACTCAGCTGCGGTGGCCCCCTCGGTACGACGCTTGAGGGCAACCACCCAAGCCTGGACAGCAACCGCACTACGAACGCTCAGATCCTTCATAAGTTCTTCCCTACTTCAAGACGGTTTGGCACCGGACTGAAGCAACGATGGGGCACCCATCGGGTTGCGGCCTCTCCCAGGCTGAGGATCCGACGGGGATTGTGACCATCGTCTCAGCGCGTCCCGCACGAGCGCGGCGCGACGCCAAAACGCCAAGGAGGGACAGCTCTTGAAGCTGTCCCTCCTCTCAAGAATCAACCTGGCTGATTCGACCACGTCGAGGCGCCGTCGTCAGGGCCGCGATCAGGAAGTGGCGCTGTTCAGGGTCGATCCGGTCTTGTTGAACACCGAGGCGATGGACTTACCCAGCACGGTCACCGCAACGATGATGGCCACGGCAATGAGCGCAACCAGCAGCGCGTACTCAGCTGCGGTGGCCCCCTCGGTACGACGCTTGAGGGCAACCACCCAAGCCTGGACAGCAACCGCACTACGAACGCTCAGATCCTTCATAAGTTCTTCCTCTTCAGCTCTGCAACGGTTTGGCACCGGACGAGGAAGACGTTGGGCCAAACCGGCCCGGAGCGCATCTCCCTACGAGAGGATCCGCCCCGTAGCGTGACCGGGGACCCAGTGGAGCCCACAAGAAGCGGAGCTACCAGCCAACGCCGATGGCTCGGCTCGCTGGTGATTGCATGGTGGGCCCAACGGCCCAGGAGAGCAACCCCCACGCAGAGTAGGACCAATGTCCCGCCACGCCGGAGTGAAGGTCGGCCGAGTACGCGCCGATATCTTGGTCGTGGCAACGTCAAACCTCGCAGCACAGCCGGTCCAAGATATCCAGCCGGCCCGCATGGCCGACGCACCGATCGGCGGCCGAGTGATCATCGTCGATCAGCAGGCGATGATCGCGGAAAGCCTGGCGCTGGTGTTGAACATGTCCGAGGTGACCACCGCGATCATCCGGGACACCTCCCTCGACGCCGTGCTTCGCCAAGTGCGGGCCTTCGACCCCGACCTCGTCCTGGTCAGCGCAACCGCAGCCGACGCGGTCAATACCGTGCGCAGCCTGACCCGGGCTGCGGCCAAGGTTGTGGTGGTGACCGACGGAACGGACCGCATACGGGTCGCCTCCTGCATCGAAGCGGGAGCTACCGGAGCCGTGGCCACCAGCGACCCAGTCGACTCGCTGCTCAGTGCGGTACGTGAAACGGTGGCAGGACGACGCTTGCTGTCCCCCACCACCGAGCGCGACCTGCTGGGCGAGTTGCAGCTACACCGCCGGGACAGCGCCATGCGTCTGGCCAAGTTCCAGAACCTTTCCAACCGCGAATCCGAAGTGCTGTGGGCGCTGATGATGGGACGGGCGGCCGGCGAGATCGCCGAGGAGTCCTACGTCTCCATTGCCACCATTCGCAGCCAGATCAAGGCCATTCTCCGCAAGCTTGAGGTCAACTCGCAGCTCGCCGCGGTGGCGCTGGCCTACCAGGCCGGTTGGACCAGAGAGTCCTTCCGCAGCCCCTCCGGCCACCGCGGCTACTAGCTGATCCAGGTACGCAGCAGCTGCGGTGCCCGCATGGCCCAGTCCTCCGCGATGATGGCAAACTGCATGTGGTCCTCCCACTCGCCGTTGATCTGCAAATAGCCCACGGCCACGCCCTCACAGCGGATGCCCAGCTTCTCCACCACCCGCCGGCTGGCTTTGTTCCTGGGCACGATCGAGATGAGCAGGCGGTGCAGGCCGAGATCCTCGAAGGCAAAACGGGCCATGACCACAACTGCTTCCGGGCAGTAACCCTTGCCGGCGTGCTCCACGTCAATCCAGTAGCCGACGTTACCCCCCTGCAAGGGTCCGCGCTGCACGGCTGAGAGGTTGATCTCGCCGCTGAACTGGCCGTTCACGAAGACACCGAACCCGTAACCGGTACCCAGTTGGCGTTCGCGTTGGCGGGCCGAGCAGCGGGCCGCGAAGGCGTCAAAGCTCTCGGCAGGATCAGGCTGGCCAGCCAGGCGGCGGGGCTCCCACTTGGTGAGCCACTCCACGTTGCGGCGACGAACCGTCTGAAAGGCGACGAAGTCGGCGACGGTGAGGGGGCGCAGCACCACCCGAGCACCGGTGAGCAGCGACATGTTCGGACCTGGCCGCCTTCAGCGGTCCAGCAGATCGGCCAGGGCGCCCAGCAACAAGGTCACGTTGCGGGTTCGGGCGGTGTGGCCCATGAGCCCGATGCGCCACAGTTTGCCGGCGTAGGCACCCAGGCCACCGCCGATCTCGATGCCGTGGTCCACCAGCAGGGCCTTGCGCATCGCCGCTTCCTCGGAACGGATCGCCTCCGGCACCCACACGGTGGTCAGCTCGGGCAAACGATGGCCTTCGACGGCGAACAGCTCCAAGCCGAGATCAGCCAAGCCCCGGTGGAGCTGGGCGCCCACCGCAGCGTGACGGGCCCAGGACGCTTCCAGGCCCTCTTCCAAGACCGCACCCAAAGCGGCGTGGAGGGCGAACACCATGGAGATGGGTGCCGTGTGGTGGTACGCCCTGGCCCCCTCGCCGCTGACGTACTTGGCGATCATATTGAGGTCGAGATACCAGGAGCTGGGCTTCTCCAGCAGCCGCGACCGGGCCCGGTCCGAAACGGTCATGGGAGACAGACCGGGCGGGCAGCCCAGGCATTTCTGGGTGCCCGAGTAGGCAATGTCGATGCCCCACCCGTCGATCTCGAGAGGGATACCGCCCAGCGAGGTGACGCAGTCGACCAGCAAGAGCGCCTCTCCCTTGAGCTCGCCCAAAGGTTCCACGTCGTTGCGCACGCCAGTGGAGGTCTCGGCGTGCACAACGGCGATGATGGCCGGGGAAGGGTGGGCATCGGCCAATTGCTGGGGGTCGATAGGCCGCCCCCAGGGGGCGTCGACCCGGATGACCTCGGCCCCGCAGCGGCCGGCTACGTCGACCATGCGCTCGCCGAATACGCCGTTGACGCCGATCACCACGGTCTGACCGGGACGCACGAAGTTGACGAAGGACGCCTCCATGCCCGCCGAACCAGTGGCGCTGATCGGAAAGGTCAGCCCGTTACTGGTGCGAAACACCTGGCGCAGCCGGTCACTGGTCTCATCCAACACGGCAATGAAGTCCGGATCGAGATGGCCCAGCATCGGTCGCCCCAGGGCAAGGGTGACCTCCGGATAGGGATTGCACGGTCCGGGACCCATGAGCACACGATCGGTCAGCACCACGAGCAGGCATCGTAGTGACCCCCGGGCATCTGCGCGTCGAAGTCGCCCCGGCGAAGCGGCCCAGAGCCGACCCACCCGAACGAGGGCGGTCAGCTGGGGGGCTGGAGCTGAGCCACCACGCCGTCGAGCAGGTCATCGTCGGAGATGCGGATCTGCTCGACGCCGAGGAACCGCATGATTCCCACCACCGCACAGCTACCGCCGAGGATTGTCACTCCCCGCTCCGGGGCCAGACCGGGGTTGTGCAGTCGATCGACCAGCGGCTCAGTGACCAGCGTTCGGAACACGTCTTCGGCGGCGGCCCTGGAAAGCACAAAGCCGTTGATGGCTTGGCGGTCGTAGGGATCCAAGCCGATCTCCACCGCGGCCATGGTGGTGAAGGTCCCGCCCAAACCGATAAAGGTGGTGGCCTCACGCACCGCCGGCAGGACCCTGGCCACGTCATCGACATGGACCTCCACGATGGACAACGCGGCGCTGAGCTCCTCGGGGCGAGGCGGATCGCCGTGCAGGTAAGCCTCGGTCAGCACGGAGGCGCCCAAGGCGGCAGAAAACACCCCCTCGCAGGTCGAGGTCCCGACCGAGAACTCACACGAACCGCCACCCAGATCCATGGTGACGAAAGGGCCGTCGGCGGCGGGAAGGCCGGCAGTAGCACCGGCGAAGGCCAACCGGCCCTCCTCCTCCCCGCTGATCAGCTCGAGCTCGATGCCCAAGTGCTGTTGGCCGGGGGCGAGAAACGTGCCGGGGTTGGCAGCGAGGCGCACGCCTTCGGTGCAAATGGCCCGAGCCCTGGTCACGCCATGGTGATCCATCAGGGCACGGAACTCGCTCAGAGTTTGCAAGGTGGCGGCCAGGGCGGGCGGATCGAAATCTCGCCGGGCCCGCACCCCTCGACCGAGGTGGGTGACCACCGCTACCCGGACCAGGTCGACGCCGCCCGAGCTGATCAGCAACCTGCTGGACTGGGTACCCACGTCGATGGCGGCCACCACCGGCCCGGTCACTGGCCGGCCTCTTGCCCGCCGCCCGGGTCCCCGCGGGCGGTGCGCCCAACCACTTGGAGCGGATCTTCGGCGAGGCGATCCGCTACCCAACGGCCCACCGGATCGTCACCGCCGGCCAAGAAGGCGGCGTAATGAGCATGGAGGCATTTGACCCCGAGCCGGGTGCCGCCTACACCGCCGCTCGGTCGCGGTCCGCGGTGCTCGACCGGCAGGAGGACATCGCGTTGGGCGGCGTAACGGGCATGCACCTCGGCCAGGGCGGCCAGCCCGACGTAGGCCTCGGCTGCGTCCACCCCTCCGGCGGATTCGAGCCGGCCGACCAGCGTGCGGGCCCGGGCCCCGACCAACCAGAAGCGGGTCGGCATTGGCGTGCCGTCGTCCAGTAGCGGGAAGTTCTCGATCACCAGGGGGGAACCGTCGGCTAGGCGAGCGGCCACCCGGAAGGCGGCGCGGGGGGACCGGCCCAGCAGCTGCGCGACCGCCTCCCGGTCTGGCGCACTGGCCCAAAGGTCGCCGTGGTCGCGGACCAGGTGGTGGTCCCCCGCCCCCTTGTGGCCCGTGCCCGACGCAGGCATCGGGTCGTGGCGTTCGGAATCTGCGCTCAGCCGCTCAGCCACGACGGCGGCGCAGCCACCGCAAGGCCAGCAGCAACGCCACCACCGCAGCCAGCACGGGGGCCAAGCGCTTGAGCATGGGCGCGCCGGTGGCACCGAGCAGATTCACCGGTTCGACGGGTCCGGTGGGAGCGATCTTGCGTACGGTCGGCCCGGCCGGGCTGGGCGCACCGTTGTTCGAACCCGCCGCCGAGGTCGGGGTCGAGGAGACGTTGGTCGGGGGGGAGGCCGTGGAGGGGGCAGGGGCGGCGGCCGGGGGGCTGTCGAAGGACGCCGCCGTCGGCGTGGCCGGCGCCGAGCCGGACGCAGGCGTGGAGGCCGACCCGACCGCCCCGCGGGCCGCAGGCTGGGACAACACCTTGGTCTCCAGGTTCTTCACGAACTGGTTGAGCAGCTTCGTGCTGACCTCGGCCATGACCCCCCGGCCGAACTGAGCCACCTTGCCGGTAACGGCGAGATCGGTGGCCACCGTCACCTTGGTGCCGGTACCCACGCTGATCAACTGGGCGGTGATGGTGGCGTTGGCGTTGCCCTGGCGGGCGTCGCGGCCCTCGGCCCGAAGCACCGCCCTATGGGCCTGGTCGTCCTTCTCCACGAAGGTGGCCTTGCCCTTGTAGTTGGCGGTGATGGGGCCGACCTTGATCTTTACCGAACCGCGGTACTCCTCGCCCTCGATCTCCTCGAGCTGGGCGCCAGGCAGGCACGGGGCTATGCGCTCAACGTCGGTCAACAGCAACCACGTCTCGTCGATGGGGCGATCAACTTCGAACTCGCTGTTCAGTTCCATAGGTGCCTACTTGTCGTTTGTCTTGTTCGGGCCAGCCGGGCCGGCCACCAGCGTAGACAGCGCGGCGGGTGCCAAACGCAGGGCGGCGGCCTTCCGCCGCGCTAGGCCCTGTGCGGCGACCTTGATCAGCCGCTGAGCCGGCGAAGGTCCTCGACGGTGTCCACGTCGAGCGGATGACCCGGGCAGGCGACGTCTATCACCCACTCCGGGTGGGCGGCCATGAGCGTGCGCGCCCCTTCATCACCCTCCGTGGCCAACGCCGGCCAGACCGAAGCGTCGAGACGGACCGGGTTACGCCGTTGGCCGCCGTAGTTGGCCACCGCGATGAGACCGCCCGCCGCCGCCACCCTCCGCCACGCCTGGGCGGTGATCCGGGGCTGATCACCCAGGCCAACCACCACGGCGTCGTGGCCAGCCTGGCCCGCGGCCACCACCGCCAGATGTAGGGAGCTGGCCTGACCATCGGCCCAGTTCGGGTTGTGGACCAGGCGGACCC
Source organism: Acidimicrobiia bacterium (assembly GCA_031422955.1). Lineage (GTDB taxonomy): Bacteria > Actinomycetota > Acidimicrobiia > Acidimicrobiales > CAIXPF01 > CAIXPF01. Next base: position 3,626 of record JANPEN010000601.1, on the reverse strand, counting down.
CCGCGGAGATCAAGGCGTGGAGATCCACCGCCCCATCAACCACGATGACCTCGTCAATCGGGACCTCGTCAGCGATGACCTCATCAGGGAGTTGCTCGCCTGGCTCACCCACTGAGCGGGCGGCCAGCAGTGCGTCGAGGGCGTGGACCACGATGGGCCGCCCCTGCCAGAGGGCCAGCAGCTTGTGGGTGCTGCCCGCGAAGCGGCTGCCCGCCCCCGCGGCCAAGAGCACCCCGGCCACGCTCATCTCCCCACCGCCGGAGCGACCCCCATCAGTAGGAGCGGGGCAAACCGAGAACGTGCTCGCTGACGAAGTTGAGGATCATCTCCTGGCTGATGGGAGCGATGCGCATGAGGCGGGCTTCCCGCCAGTAGCGCTCAACGTGGTACTCCCGGGCGTAACCCATCCCGCCCAAGGTCTGCATGGCCTGGTCGGCGGCTTGAAATCCGGCGTCGGCACACAACCACTTGGCGATGTTGGCCCCTTCGCCAACCACCGCCGCCGGGTAGCCCTCGTCGTACTGCCAACTGGCCTGGCGCAACACCAGCTCGGCCGCCTTGAGCCGGTTGTAGGCCTCGGCCAGGGGGAACGCAATGCCCTGGTTCTTGCCGATGGGCCGTCCGAACACGACGCGCTCCTTGGCGTAGGCGACGGCCTTGTCCAGCGCAGCCCGACCACAGCCCAACGCTTCGGAAGCAATCATGAGTCGCTCGGGGTTGAGCCCATCGAGGATGTAGGTGAAGCCCAACCCCTCCTCGCCGATCCGGTCGGAGACGGGCACCACCAAATCGTCATAGACCACCTCGCAGCTGACCACTGCGTTGCGTCCGAGCTTGGGAATGGGGGTGATGGTCACCTCCGGCCGCTGCAGATCGGCCAGGAACAACGTCATTCCCTCGGTCCGGCGTTTGACCTGGTCCCGGGGCGTGGTGCGAGCCAGCAGCAGCACTTTTTCGCAGTAGGGGGCCTTGGTCGTCCACACCTTGCGGCCGCGGATGACGTAGTGGCTGCCGTCCTCGGAGAGGGTGGCCCTGGTGGAGATGGCGGTGGTGTCGGTACCGGCGTCGGGCTCGGTGACCCCGAAAGCAACGTGCAGGCTGCCTTCCGCCACCGCCGGCAGGTAGGTCTTGCGCTGTTCCTCCGAGCCGTACTTGACCACGGGGTTCATGCCGAAGATGGAAAGGTGGATGGCCGAGCAGCCGTTCATGGCCGCGCCCGAGCGGGCCACCTCCTCCAGGATGACGGTGGCTTCGGCGATGCCCTGACCAGCGCCGCCGTACTCGGTGGGGATACACACCCCGATCCAGCCGCCCTCGGCCATGGCGTTGTAAAAGTCCCACGGGAACTCGTGCTTCTCGTCCTTTTCCGCCCAGTAGGTATCGGGGAAATCGGAACAGACCTTACGGACCCCTTCGCGAATGGCCTCGTGGTCGGGATTCGGTGCGAAGTTCACGGTGGCGCCTTTCTGAGGACGGGTGTGGGCTGACCGTCGTCAAGGTCGATTATCGCCACCGCGCCGAGCCTCCACCAAGCCCTCGCCCCTTTCGCCTCTCCGGCCCCAGCCGGCCCGGTTGCCCAGTTTGGGTCGAAATTCGCGCTCAGCTCGGGGGGCGGCCGTGTCGATGTAGCCCACGTGGATTGCTCAGCCAGCTTCGCATCACCTCATCGCGAGAGGTCGTTCCCACCAGGGGTGCTCACCACACCTCGTGGTGTAAAGACCGCCCATGACCCGCGCCGCCGGTCGGCGCACCTGCGTCCCTTCCCATCCCGAGCGCTCCAGGGGGTCCGGTGCTCCACCGTCTGAGAATCAGCACCAAACTGGCGATTCTGGTCGCCATCCCGTTGGTGTCGTTGATCTTGCTCGGCCTCATCGCCGCCCAGACCCTGCAACAGGTTCGCATTGGCGGGGACGCCTACGGGCGCATCGTGCAACGCAAGGACCTCATCGCCGATGTGCAGACGCCGGCCCTGCACCTGGTGGAGGCCAACCTGCTCGCCCACCGTCTGGAGACCGCGCTCCTCGACCCGTCGCTGGCTCCCGAAGGCGGCCCTGTCGTCCTCGAGAACGCCATCGACGAGCTGGAGATCGCCTACAACGATCGCCTAGCCAACTGGCAGGAAAGCCTCGACCCCAACGACCCCATCACCAAGCAGCTCTTCGCGCAGGTGGACAGCTCCGGCCAGACGTTCTGGCGGCTCTACCACGACCAGTTCCTGCCTGCCTTCGACACCGCCAACGCCTCCATCACCTCCTTGGGGGCCACCGCCACCGACGAGCAACTACTTGCCCTGCTCGACCCGGCCACGCTGGAGTTGCACGACCTCAACGCCGCCTATGAGGCCCACGAGGAGCAGATCGACCAGCTGGTGGCCATGGCCAACTCAGACCTCGAGCGCCAGGAACAAGCAGCAGACGACCTGACCAGGGAACAGGCCATGCTGTTGGGCTTCGCCGGCTTGGCCATCGTGGCCCTGGTGGCCGCGGCCGGCTCGCTCATGGCCCGCTCCATCGGTGGACCGTTGCGCTCGCTCACCGCCGCGGTCAACGAAGCTGCCACCGTCGGCCTGCCCGAGTTGGTGCAAACGGTACGGGATCTGCCGGTGGGGGCCGCCCTGCCCGAACCGCCACCCATGCAGGTTCGGGGCGGCGAAGAGATCAAGCAACTCGCGGCCAGCTTCGAGTCCCTGCGTAACAACGCCGTGCAGCTGGCTGCAGGCGAGTCCCAACTGCGCCAGAGCGTGTCCTCCATGTTCGTCAACCTGGGCCGACGCAACCAGAACCTGTTGAACCGGACCCTCAACTTCATCACCACTCTGGAGGAGTCCGAGCGCGACCCCGAGTCCCTGGACAACTTGTTCCGGTTGGACCATCTCGTTACCCGCATGCGCCGCAACGCCGAGTCGTTGCTGGTCCTGGCCGGTACCGAGGCCTCCCGCACCTGGTCCCAACCGGTGGACGTGGGCGACATCGTTCGAGGGGCGCTTTCCGAGATCGAGGCGTATGACCGCATCAACATCCCCGCCCTAGAGCCGGTGGAAGTGCGAGGCAACGTAGCCGCCGACGTCTCCCACATGTTGGCGGAGCTCCTGGAGAACGCCACCACCTTCTCACCGCCCTCCGCCGCGGTGACGGTGATCGGCAAATACGCCCACGACGGCTACCTGCTGTGCGTCACCGACAACGGCATCGGCATGACCCAAAAGGAATTGCGGGAGGCCAACTTGCGCCTCGACCAAGCCAGCAAGTTCGACACCTCGCCCATGATGGTGCTGGGATTGTTCGTGGTCAGCCGGTTGGCGCTGCGCCACGGCATCCAGGTCCAGCTAACCGAATCACCGGCAGAGGGCGTCACCGCCAAGGTCAAGCTGCCTCTGGCGCTGTTGGAGGGGGCCAACCTGGCCGATCACCTCCGCCCCGCCGAAAACGACGAGGCTGACGCCACCAGCACCGCGGGCGGGACCTCCAGTGACACGGCCACCGACCTGCCGGTCGTGGCCGAGCCGCCGGCGGGGCTGCTGGCTCTGGGCACCGACGTGGCCGCCGCCTTCGGCGCCGACGCCGACCCTTCGATCGATGCGCCGGCCGCACCCAGCACCTTCGCCCCCGCGCCGCAGCCAGGCTCCC
>JANPEN010000600.1:0-7815 GCA_031422955.1 Acidimicrobiia bacterium | reverse complement strand
GACGCCGCGGCCTCGTCGGGCAATGGCTCGACAGCTGGTTCGACATCCGCCTTCCCTTCACCACAACCGCGGTTGTCGTCGCCCAGACATTCGTCGCCATGCCGTTCCTCGTCGTCACCGTCGAAGCGGCTCTGCGGCAACTCGATCCGCGATTCGAGGACGCGGCGCGAACGCTCGGCGCGTCGCGCTGGTACGCGTTTCGCCGCGTGACGGTGCCGGCCATACGTCCGGCGCTGATCGCGGGCGCAGTGCTGGCGTGGGCGCGCGCGTTGGGCGAGTTCGGTGCCACGATCACCTTCGCCGGTAACTTCCCTCGCACCACCCAGACACTCCCGCTGCTCACCTACCTCAAGCTCGAATCCAACCCACCCGAGGCCATCATCATCAGCCTGGTTCTTATGGCCGTGTCCTTCGCAGTGCTTATCGGGTTACGCGACCGGTGGCTTGGCGGCATCGCCCGGCCACCGGTCAGTTGAGAACGGTTCGCGCCAGATGAACCTTGAAGCCTCCGTACGGCTCCGCCTCGGGTCCCTCACCCTCAACGTGGAGATCGAGGCGAAGGCAGGCGAAGTCATCGCCATCCTCGGCCCCAACGGGGCGGGCAAGTCCACGTTGCTTCGCTGCCTCGCGGGGTTGCAAACCATCGACGAAGGCCGCATCGCGCTGGGCGAGGTCATCTTCGATGACCCCTCGACTGACTGCTTTGTGGCGGCGGAGCACCGGCCGGTGAGTGTCGTATTCCAGGACTACCTGTTGTTCGCTCATCTCAGCGCACTCGACAACGTCGCGTTCGGATTGCGGGCACGCGGCATGTCGCGGCGTACGGCGCGCCAGCACGCCACGGAATGGCTGGAACGGCTCGGCCTTACCGATCACGCGCAGCATCGTCCCGCCACGCTCTCCGGCGGACAACAACAACGGGTCGCGCTCGCCCGCGCCCTCGCCACCAATCCGAAACTGCTGCTGCTCGACGAGCCGCTCGCCGCGCTCGACGCGGCGACCCGCAACTCGGTGCGCCGCGACCTACGCGAGCATCTCAGCCGTTTCGATGGCGTACGTATTCTCATCACCCATGACCCCCTCGACGCCTACTCGCTTGCGGATCGCGTCGTCATCCTCGAAGCCGGCCGAGTGATACAGACTGGCCCACTCGCCGAAATCGCCGCGCATCCCCGCAGCCGCTACATCGCGCGGCTCGTCGGAACGAACCTGCTCACCGGAACGATCAACGGCACGACCTTCACTACTGCGAACGACGCAACACTCATCGTGGACAGCGAGTTCGACGGTGGCGCCTACGCGGCAGTCGCGCCGAGTGCGATCGCGCTCTACACCACAGCACCTGACGGCAGCCCGCGCAATGTGTGGCGTACCACGATTGCGGACATCGACCGATCATTCGACCGCGTACGGGTCAGCCTCGGCGCTCCTCTAGCTCTCACCGCCGAACTCACCACCCTCGGCCTGGCGGCGTTGGATCGGCACCCCGGCGACGAAATCTGGGCGTCGATCAAAGCCACAGAGATCAACACCTACCCCGCCTGACCCAGCCCACCAAGTAGGAGGGTTGGGTCCTTCGCGCTTCGGTGGAGATCAACGAGTGGGACGCCGCCGTATCGGCCGCGAGCACCGTTCAGCGATGCCTTCCACATCGATCCTGCCGAGCAGTCCCCGTCTGGAGGCACGATGCGAGCCGCCACTGGCTCGTGGCTCGTGATCAGGATCTCGCAGAATGCTTGGCGGATGATTTCGTCGCATTGCTGGACCAGCGAGCGCGCCACCTCGGCCTATCGCGCACGGAATACCTTCGCCGCATGCTCGTCCGCGAGTCGACCGACCGGGCAACGAACGCCACGCTCGACGATTGGCGCGCCTTCGCCGAACGCCACGCGGACCTCGAGGACCCCGGGGTAATGCGGCAAGCCTGGGCATGAGCCCGCCCGACAACAACTGGCTGATCGACAAGTCCGCCTTCAACCGGCTCGCACCCAGCCCTGACGCCACCGAATGTTCGGCGCAGCACCGAGCTTGGCGCAGCCACGGAGCAAACGCACTTTACAGAATCGTCCGCTGGGCCTCAACTCCCCCGGCCCGGGGATCAGAGGACTTCGACGGGGCAGCGGATCCCTGGTGCGGCGGCAAGTTTCGTGTCACCAGTGAGCAGGCTGGTGCTCGTCAGCTCGGCGAGCGCGACGTAGGCAGCATCGTAGATGGTCAGGTTGTGTCGCAGTTCCCAGCAGCGCGCCAGCAGCGGGGCGTGCGGGATGCGTTCGAGCCGTAGCGAACGTAGGTCCTCGAATGCGAGTGCCGCTCGCCGCTCGTTCAGGTGGCCGGCGGCGGCAAGGCGACGCCACGCCGAAGCGACTTCGACGTCGATCAGGTGGGGGGCGGTCAGCTGTTCGCCCCGCAATCGAGATCGGACCCGGTCGCCGTCGTCACCGTCATCGGCCAGCGCGGTCACCACCACACTGGCATCGACCACGATCATCGGGCGTCGCGTTCAGCGCGGATCGCCCGCACGGCGGACCGCAGCGGCGCGCGGCCACCGGCCCGCCCGCCGGCCCGGTCGAGCACCTCGTCCAACGTCGGGGTGGTGGCCTCCTCGGTAAGCCGACCCAACAGGTACTCCTGCAGGGACATCCCAGCGGCAGCGGCGCGGCGGCGCAGGGTGGCGTGGACGTCTTCTGGCACGTCTTTCACCTGGATGCTCGGCATCAACCCAGACTAGCGCCAAAGTGGCGCCATCACACCCGCCATGGCGCCACCCCCGCCCGCCTGGTCCTGGAATCGCCTGGGGCCGAAGACCGCCTCCGAGAAGTCGAGGACGAACTTCTCCTCGCTGCCGGGCTCACGGCCCGCGCGAAGGCAGGCTGTCCCAGCGTGAGCTTGCGGAACGGATGGGGGTGTCCCAGCCTCGCATCGCTGCGATCGAACGGTCCCGGAACGTCACCATCGATGTGCTTGAGCAGTACGTCGAAGCACTCGGCGGCCACCTTGAAGGGTCGGGAGGTCCCGCAGGCTGAACGTTTCGATGCGCTACGTCACCCTGCGCTGAGTGTGCAGGTCCGATGATGGTCAATCCGGGGGCCGAAGTGCGCTTCGGTCTGCAAATCCTTGAGCCGAGCCAAGGGCCGGCGGGCCAGACTGTGGCGATGTTCGGTGGCCGCGACTTTCCGGCGATCCATCATCGACCGCCCCTCCTGAGCTTCATCCGCGAACGGCTGGACACCGACGGCGACCTTGCCGACCCTGCGTCCGGGTCGGACGTCAGTAGGGACGTCAGTTGGGACCGAGCCACAGGGGTCATTGCGGTCATGACATCAACCCCGCCTCGATCAGATCCCGCCGCACCTTCGGGATGTTCTTCCGATACCGGGCCCAGTCGCCCGTACGACGCTGGAACTGTCCGATGACGACGCTGGGGTGCACGCCGAAGGAGTCAGCGGCACGGAGGACGGCGGGCACCGATATTGACTCGATCGTGAATCCGTTGGGGAAAAGCCACGCCAGGGCTTGATCGTTCGCAGCTACCTCGCTGGGGTCGGTCTGATCACCGATCACGTCGAGGTCCACGATCGACTGACCACCCGGCTTGATGTGCCCCAGCGTCAGGTGAGCGGCCTCGTGCAAGAGCGTGAACAGCAAGCTGTCGAAGCGGTCGCCGCGGGTGCTAAGCCCGATCAGTGGTCGACCCTCCCCGAGGAAGGTGACCGCCCCGTCGAGCTTGCCCCCTGGCAGCCCCTCCGAGAACACAACGATCACGCCGCACCCGGCGAACCACTGGGGTACTTCGCGAAGAGTGGGCGGCCCGCTGGCAGTGCGCTGCGGTAGCTCACTTGCGAGGGTGCCCAAGGCCGACAGGTTGAACGTAGACGCAGTGCGCCGCGTTCGGCCGACGGATCGGACGTGCGCGAGCCACGCAACTTGCTCGGGCGAGATGGGCTCGCTCGAGTTCGATCGTCGGGCCGCTAGGGCGAACGATGGCCGCTCATCGAGATTGGTCAGCTCAAGGAGTTCGCAGACGGCCGCCTCGAGCTGGTCAAGGTCGTCGGTGTCCGACAGCCACCCTCGCGCCCTTGTCTTTGTAATAGGCACGAGACTGCGCAGGCGCGCTCGGCGAGCCACCGGACTCGGGGTGCTGTCCGATGCGCTTCGTGCTTCGAAGAGCCTGAAGTTCGTCTGAAGGTTCAGCCAAAGCTCCGGAGTTGTGCTCAACGCATCGGCGAAGGCAACGGCCGTATCGGTGGTGATCTCCTTCTTCCCATTCAGTATCTCCGAGACGGCCTGAATCGGGCGGCCAATGATCTCGGCGAACTCGCTGATCGTCCAGCCGCGCTCCTCAAGCTCCTCGCGCAGGTAGTCGCCCGCCGGGAAGGCCTCGGCAGGGGTAAAGGTCGCTCTCACTTTTCGGTCCTCCCTTCCTTCTATTCAGTGGTGGTCGACGACTTCGACGATGACGACGATCCCTCTGTCGGCATCGTCTTCCAGGCGGAGAATCAGTCTCCATTGATCGTTGAGTCGTATCGAATGTTGTCCAGTGCGGTCACCAGCAAGCTTCTCAAAGTGCAGCGACTTCATGCCTCGGAGATCCTGTTCGGAAGACGCAGCGACGATGAGGCCCATCTTCCTCCTGAAGGCCTTGACGAGGTCGCGCCCGTATCGCGGCGCGTGCAAGCCCGGCTCCTCGTACAGCCTCCTTAGCTCGTGATCCTCGAAGTCGATTCGCATTCATCATGCCTTCACCCTACAGGTGAAAAGACCTTACCGCAAGAGCAAACGAATCTCAACCTCTCCTGACCCGTGCCGCAATAATCCCGAGAACCCGTTCCTGCGCGACCAGGGCCCGGTCGAGGTGCCCCAGCGCAGCCCTCGCCTTGCGCTGCTGGCCGGTACTGCCCGCTGCAGCATCGGCAGGGTCAGGGGACTGGTCGGTTTCACGGGCTGGAACGGTGTCGAGCCAGGCGCGGCGTCGGGAGCGGAGCGCATCGATGCTGCGTCCTGCTGCCGGTTGTTCCCAATGAAGAGCGCGCCAAGCAAGCAGAATGCTCACAAAGGCACACTGCGGGCTTGTGCCCCTGTCGCCTTTAGCAAATCCGTGGCGGCCGGTGCCGACCGGTTCATCACGAACAACTCCTCGGACTTCACGAAGACCATCTCCGAGGTCACCATCACCTACCCCGACGAGCTCCCCGAACCCTGAGCGCCGACCCTGAGGGTGCCGAGTTCGTCTGCGTTGCTGACCTGCAGGCTCGTTCGGTGGGCTGGCCCCCTCCCCCTGTTGCGCGACGGTGGAGCCTGTTGCGCGAGGTTCGCGGAGCGGGCCCAAACTGGCAACATGCATTTCTCCGACGCCGAACAGGCCAGCACCCGCCACGCCCGCGTCGACATATACGCCGCCAAGATCCTCGCCGGCCGAGGAACGCGGGAGTGGCCGCCGACAACGACCCACCTGACCCGACGTCGCTCTGGTCGCGGCGATCCGCCCCTGTTGATCATCGACTCCTGCCGGTCGCGTAGCGTCTCGGATGAGGCACCGACGATCAACAGGGGGACGACAAAGTGGTCGAGGCATCAACTGGGGGTCCTTTGCGCGGGATGCGCGTGGTCGAGATCACCAAATACGTTCAGGGGCCGGTTGCGGGGATGGTGCTCGGCTCGTTGGGCGCCGAGGTGACGAAGATCGAGTTGGTCGGCCAGAAGGACTTCATGCGCAGCGCCGCCATGCTGCACGGGGTTCTGCTCGACGAGCGGGGCAGGGCCTGGCTGTACGCCGCGGTGAACCGGGGCAAACGGGCGCTGGCCCTCGACATCACCAGTGACGCTGGCCGCGCCATCTTCCGCCAGCTCATCGAGCGGGCCGACGTGTTCGTGACAAACCTGCGAGATCGGGGCCTGGCCGCCGTCGGCGCGGACCCCGACACCCTGCTGGAGATCAACCCCCGCCTCATATACGCCCAGGGCGGCGGACTGGGTCCCAAGGGCCCGCTGGCCGGCGAGCCGTGCCAGGACACGATCGGTATGGCGTATTCCGGGTTCATGGACCACACCTCGCCGTCGGACACGCCGAACTACCCGCCGGGCTCGATGAGCGACGTGCTGACCGGATCGAACATCGCGTACGCCGTGATGGCCGCGCTGATCGAGCGCCAGACCACCGGTCGCGGCGGCGTTGTGCGCACGTCGCAACTCCAGACGATGCTGTGGATGCAACTGCTCTCCGCGGGGATGATGGCGTCGCTAGGGAAGCGAATGCCGCGCTTCGTGCGCGAGGAGGCGACGCCGCTGTACAGCGTCTACCCCACCGCCGACGGCTGGATCGCCATCGCCGCCATCCACGTCCACCACTGGCCGCCGCTCGCTCGCACCCTCGACCTCGAGCACCTGCTCGAGGATCCTCGCTTCGCCCGCTTCGAGGACATCGAGCCGAACAAGGCCGCGCTGGCCGAGATCTTCGATACCGCCTTCCCCCAACGCACCACCGCGGACTGGTGCAACCGCCTCCGCGAAGCAGGGGTGTGGTGCTCGCCGGTGAACCGGGTCGAGGACCTACCGAAGGACCCCCAGGTGCTGGAGAACGAGTACCTGGCCACGTTCCCCGACGGATTCGTCGCCACCCCCGCACCGTTCGAGGTCAACGGCTGGACCGGCGCCCGCAGCGTCGCCGCCGACTACAGCGAGCACACCGATGAGATCCTCGACGAACTCGGCTACGACGAGGACCAGCGCACGGAGCTACGCATCGCCGGCACGATCTGGTGACAACGTTGCGTCACCCGACGCGGGCCTTGGCCGTGGTTTGCGGCTTCTTTCAGCGCAGTCGCCCGGCGCATCTTCGGGATCTCGCTCAGATCGAGGAAGTCGGGCGGCGTCGCCCGCAACACCGACTGGTGCGCCTTGTCGAGCCGCGGCATCACATCGAGCTCAGCCAGCGCCATCATTCCCCGTTTGTGTGGACCTGGTCGCCCGCAGGGTAGTCGCAGGGCAACGATGGCTGGAGGTTGTTCCGTTCCAGGCAGCGTCGTGTTGAGGAGGAGTCTTAGACCGAAATCGCAGCACGGACTTCGTCGAGCGAGCCCTCCCCACCCTCACCAGTGGCGGTGATGCGGCCCGACTCCAGCACGTAGTACGTGTCGGTCGAGCGGAGCGCGAAACCGACGTGTTGCTCGACCAGCAGCACGGTGACATCGCCGCGACGGGTGAGTTCGACGATGACCTGTTCGATCTCCGCAACCACGTTGGGCTGGATGCCCTCGGTCGGCTCGTCCAGGATCAACAGCCGCGGCTTTCCGAGCAGGGTGCGCGCGATGGCGAGCTGTTGGCGTTGACCACCCGACAACAGGCCCGCTCGCCGGGTCAACAGGCCGGTGAGGGCTGGAAATGTGTCGAGCACCTCGTCGATCGCGGACTTCACGGTCGATACCAGCTGGAGGTTCTCCATCGTGGTCATCTGCGGGAAGCAGAGCTGGCCCTGGGGGACGTAGCCGAGACCGTTGCGAACCCTGCGGTTGGGACGCGCCCTGGTTACATCCTCGCCGTCGAGCAACACCTTCCCTGACTTCACCGGGATCAGGCCAACAGCGACCCGCAGCAGCGTCGTCTTCCCGGCGCCGTTGTGGCCCATGACCGCGGCGGCCCCGCCCTTGGGTACCGAGAGGTTGACGTCGGACAGAACCATCGAGCGCCCGTAGCCCGCAGTCACACCGACCATCTCGAGCATTGGTTCAACCATGTGCAGTCGCCTCCGTCGCGGTTCCCAGTCCGAGAACCGGCTGATGCGCTAGATCACCCGGGCCCAGGCCGTCGCGGTCCACCAGG
>JANPEN010000599.1:0-4404 GCA_031422955.1 Acidimicrobiia bacterium | reverse complement strand
CCGGCGTCAAACCCTGGATATCGACATTCGCTGATGCGGTAAACGCTACGTAGGCCATCGGCTCATTCTCCTGGTTGCACGTGCAAGCTTGTTCGCCACTTCGTTGACGATGCTCACAGTCCGTTCTCGGTTGACGATGCTCGGCGGTCCTTCGGACAGTCGGCTCCGGGTGGCACGAGGGAGAACACGTGCACGGTCTGGTTGCGCCCGCTCATCACCACCGCCAACCCGCCTTGTCGAGGCCGCCAGCGGTGGCGGCGCATCGTTCGGGGCGTCGGGCCCCAGTGGTACCAGCGTGGTACGGGGCTTCGATGTGGGACATTCGGCCCGCTCGGACCACCTGGGAGTGCTTCCGAAAAGGCCGCTCTGACCAGGTCTTCTCTAGCGGAAGGTGAGGGATTTGAACCCTCGGAGACCTTGCGACCTCAACGGTTTTCGAGACCGTCCCATTCGTCCGCTCTGGCAACCTTCCCTGGCAAGCGTGCTTGCGAGCACCGACTCTAGCGGCCAACGGGGAACTCGCCACCTGACGGTTTCGGATCAGGCTCGGCGCTCGGCGAAGAACTGGCTCAACAGCGCCCCGCATTCCTCCGCCCGAACCCGGGGGGTGAGGGCGATCTCGTGGTTGAGCCTGGGGTCGGCGAACACGTTGTAGAGCGATCCCGCCGCCCCGCCCTTGGGATCGTCGGCACCGAACACCACCCGGGCCACCCGGGCGGAAAGCAGCGCCCCTGCACACATGACACACGGTTCCAGGGTCACGACCACGGTGGCACCCTCCAGCCGCCACGAACCCAGTGCCGCGGCCGCCTGTTGCAGGGCCAGGACCTCGGCGTGGGCGCACGGGTCTTGGCGCTGCTCACGCTCGTTGTGGGCCCTGGCGATGACCGCCCCGTTGTGCACCACGAGCGCCCCCACGGGTACGTCGCCATGGGCCAGGGCCAGGGCCGCTTCCTCCAGGGCCAAAGACATCAGGGACTCGTCGGAAGGATCGGCCACCGCGGCGACGTTAGCGGCCCGAAAGGGAGCTGGAAAAAGATCCGAGCCCTCGGAGGTGACGGCCAGGCGACCTGAGGCACACTGCAAGCTCCGCTGAGAGCTGCTGCCTCCCGGCCCTGACTCGATTCACGGGTCGCAGTCGCGCAGGACCCGACCGCCACCTCCGAAGGCTCGAGGCGCTAGTGTAGCCGCTCCGTAGGACTCGGCCTAGGCTGGGTCCTTCTCGGGAGGGATGCGAGAGCGGCCGAATCGGCACGCTTGGAAAGCGTGTGAGGTGCAAGCCTCCGTGGGTTCGAATCCCACTCCCTCCGCCAAGATGCTCAGGTTCGAACCCCGGTCATGATCGAGGTTCGGGCGTGTGCATCGTTTTGTTCGTGAAGCTCGCAGTAGGAGAGCCGGCCCCGTCTGACGGGCCAGCGCTTCGTAGTTTTCGACTCCAGGCAGCTCATCGTCGCTGCGGCGCACCAGTGCCGTGGAGGCCTTCTGCTCCGGTTCGACGCTGGAAGCGTCAGCTTGGTCTCCCATGGTGATGACTAGTCCCTGTTCGGCCAGCCACCTGAAAGGTTGGTTCAGGACGACGTCAGTGACACCGTCCTGGCCGATGAAGATCTCGCCGAAGGCCTGGTTGAGTTGCTGGCGGCCGGCGTCGTCAAGCTGGGCGTAGAGCTGTCCACCATGTTCCGGCAGGCTGAGGGCGATTTGGAGCCGCTCTTCTCCGATCTCGTAGTTAGCGCTGGCCATGGTCAGGAGCGAGCTGAGCAGCTCGGTACTGAGCTCCCAGGGCGTCCTGTCTGGCCTTGAGGTCCGCCACGGAGATGGGGTAGCGGCTGCCGAGAATGCTGTTGTGGTACCCGAGCGGGGCGTAGCTGTGGGTACCACCCCGTTTGACCATCTCATGGATGCCTTTCTTGGCTTCGTTGCTGAGGTTCTTGGACAACCCGATGGTGTTCACATCAACATCAATGCAGCGCTTACGGGCGCCGTCATGAACAACTGGGACGCCTTGGGCAAGATCCTCTGCCACGAGATGGGCCATACCGTCGGACTCAGACACAACACGAGCCAAGTGAACTGTATGGACACGGTCACATGGACCACCTGGTCCAGCGGTCTCCACCACCGCGACCGCAAACACGCCCACGGCAGCCAGCGCGGACCAACCTGGTTGGAGCCCGTTCTCGACGCTCGATGGCGCCCTTGAGGCTGAGTACTTCACGTCGGTGCAGGAGATGACGCTCGCTGCGGACGGGATTTATATCGTCGGGCCGGCGCGGGTGGTGGGGGTACGCGAAGTCAAACCCAACGATGAACTCCGATCACGTTTCGGCTATATCACTATAGAGATCAGCGTGTTCGAGACCATCAAACCTGTCGCCGCGCCAAACGTGGAGACATCTGACTCGATGTTACGTTTCGATGCCTTCGCCATGTTGAACGACGACGGTACGATCACGCCCAGGAAAGGGCCCGAGCGGGCTTTGATCTTTCTGCGCATCAGGGAAGACACTGGCACCGTTCGCCTGATCAACTCCCAATCCGCGATTGTGCCTCTGCCCTCAGGTGCGGTCGACGTGTCGAAAGGAGAGTCTGAACCCGCTGACGATCCATACTGGACCGAGTTGGCGACGTTCAAGTCCTTCGAGGAGGTTGTTGACCACGTCAAGTCCACAACCCCGAGATAGTCGACGGCGACGGTTTAGGAACCGCGGTGGACCGCTATCGCAGTAACTCGACCCACAGGGCAGCGGAGGTTGCCCGGGTAGTCGTGGAAGTTTGAGAGGGGTGGTCCTCCTCCTCGGGTCCTGCCGTGAGGCAGGCCCGAGGTTCTCAGCACTCGAAGTCGAGAAGGAGGACCAACATGTCGAAGTCAACCATGTCCAAGCGCCCATCCGGTAGCGGTCCGTCGAGCTTGCAGCTGATGCCAGGGTTCGGGATGACGGGATACAAGATCCTCGGCCGTCAACTTGTGCTCATCGACGATTGCACTCAGGGCCCGTTCGAGAAAAAGAGGAGATTCGGGTGGCCCTAGTTCCCGGTCGGCGGGTTCTTGAGTACGCATTCTTGTTCCACGCCGGCCCGCGAATCTTCCACCCAACCGACCGCATGCTCGCCCTGCCCATCTGCACGCTCCGGGGCGAACACCACTGACTTGTCCCTTGACGGAACGCGTACCCCGCGCTGGGATGAACGCGTCGGCGAGAACAGAATTGTGGAGGTATCACTCAGGCAGGTAATTTTGCAAAGCCGCGTACTGGATCTGATCAAGTTGTCGAATCGACAATGCTTTAGGTCGGGCTGGCGAGTTCGGCTAGGGCGTAGTCGATGATGGCGTTACGGTCGATCGACGCGCCTCGGGCTTTCCAGGGGACGGCGTCGGGGTGCGCATTGACCTTGTCGACGGCGCGTTCGCGCTGGCAAGCCACGAGGAACAGGCCGATCGGGTCTCGCACCTCCAAAAAGCCGATCAGGGTTGCCGCCGGCTCGACACGGTCCGCGCCACACCAATAGTCGGCGAGGGAAGCGAGCACCGCGTAGACCCGTGACCAGATCCGGTTGTCGGCGAGGTACCGGAGCGAGTCGGCGAAGCGTTGCTCGGCGTCGGGCCAGCCCGCGTCGGTTGCCCGGGCGGCGAGCATGGTGCGCGCCCACAGCTCGAACATGCGGACTTTTCCGTATGAGGACAGCTCAATGCAGCGCTCGTAGGCGGCGAGGGCGCTGTCGTAGTTCCCGACTGCGAACTGCATGTTGCCGGTCTGATAGTTGGCGAACGCCAGCGCCGCGTCGTTGTCGAGCGCAGCCGCCAGGTCACACGCCCGTGCCAGACCCGCTAAGCCGCTGGCCTCGTCTGTCGCGAAGACTCCAAGGCAGCTGAAGGATGCCACCACCGCCCGCACGAAGGGGTCGGGCGAGTTGTTGGCGGCGGCTTCGGCAGCCTGTGGGGCAGCGATTTCAAGGCGGCTGGAGTAGAACGCCGAGTACGTCACGGCCATCCACCCGAACAACGTCTCCGCTACGTGACTAGAGGCCGCGGTACTGACCGCCGCCTGGCCCAGCACGCGCGCCGTTTCCTGATCACCTTGGAGGGAGGCCCACATGCCGGCCATGCCGGTGAGCGCGACGTCGTCCGGCACCAGCTCGCGGACGCGGGCGACCCAGTCGCCGTGTTCCGCCTGGAGACCGAAATAGCAGTACCAGACCGACCCGTGCACGATGGCCACCGCGCTGGCGGTGTCGCCGGTGGCGAGCGCCCAGCCGAGCGCGGCGCGCAGGTTGTCCCAGGCGGACTCGAAGGCGGCGACCCCCTCTGCGGCCTTGCGGCCGGTGTAGGCACGGTGGGCCGCGGCGGCGGCCGTCACGATGTGGGCGAGGTGCCGGACACGAAGCGGCGCGGTCTCTCCCCGTTGG
>JANPEN010000598.1:0-6972 GCA_031422955.1 Acidimicrobiia bacterium | reverse complement strand
CGTCCTCCGTGGATCGTCTGAGTGGATCGTCTCAGTGGATGGTCTCTGTAGATCGTCTGGCGCTGTCGCTCGGGTTCGGCGGCGTCGTCGGCGGGGCCGTCGACGCTGCCGTCGCTGATGTGTTGCAGGATCTGACCGAGGCTGGGCAGGGAGGAACGGGGAATCTGGGTGGCAGGGTCCCACAGCTTGGAGCGCACCAGGGCCTTGGCGCACTGCACGTACACGCTTTGCACGCGGACCACGATCACGCAGGCCGGCACCTTGTCGCCCTGCTCGCCGGCGGCGAAGCTGCGGCACAGCTCCTGGTCGGTGGAAAGCACCGCGGTGCCGTTGACCCGTAACGTCTCGCCCACCCCGGGAATGAGGAAGAGCAGCGCCACCCGTGGGTCGCGCACGATGTTGCGCAGAGAGTCGACCCGGTTGTTCCCCCGCCGATCGGGGATGAGCAGGGTGTGCGCATCGGCTACCCGCACGAACCCCGCCGGGTCTCCCCGAGGGGAACAATCGAGGCCCTCTGGGCCGGCGGTAGCCAACAACAGGAACGGCGCAGCTTCGATGAAACAGCGGTAGTCGGCGGAGACAACGGGCAGTTCCTTGAGCACCGCGGCAGCCACGGGCTCCCCGTAGAGGGCGTCAAGTTCGGCCTCACTGGAGATGATCGTGGAAGTGATCGTGGAACTTACGAAGGCCGGCGGCGCGCTCATGGGCCAACGGTAGCGCCCGAGAAGCTGGCGGTGACTCCGGTTTGGCCCGGCTGCCACCGGGGCCGGAGCGGCTCAGCCCACCGCATCGCGCAGCTTGGGGTGGAGTTGACCCAGCTGATCGATCATGGCGTCCACGCTGCGGGCGCCGGCTTGAAAAATGGCGGTGGCGTTGATGGCGGTCCAGTCGAATCCCATGGCGGCGATCTGCGAGGCCCGGCCCACCACCCGGTCGTGATCGGCGTAGAAGGTCTTGCCTTCCGCATCGGTGGGGGGAGGGGCCAGCATCAGCTGCATGCCCACCGAGGCGGGGTCGCGACCCGCCTCCTCGGCGTAGCCACGGATCTTGGCCACACTTGACTGCACCTTGGCGTCGCTGCCGGTGGCCGAACCCATCCAGCCGTCACCCAGCCGGCCGACCCGGCGCAGCGCCGGCTCGCTCAGCCCGCCCACCCAGACGGGAAGCTTGGCTCCCTGGGGTGGTTTGGGGTCCATGGCGATGCCATCGGCAGGGTAGTGCGGGCCGTCGAGGTCAATGCGGTCCTCACCCCAATAGGCCCGCAACAGCCCGATGGCTTCATCCATGCGCCGACCGCGATCGTTGAAGTTGGTGTTCAACACATCGAACTCGCACTCCTGCCAACCCACGCCCACCCCCAGGCGCATCCGGCCGGCGGAGAGCGTGTCGAGGGTGGCCACCTGCTTGGCCACCAACACCGGTTGGCGTTGGGGCAGCACCAGCACCTCGGTGGACAGGCTGACCCGGCTGGTGACGGCGGCGGCGAACCCGAGCAGGATCAACGCTTCCAACACCGGCATGTTGGACGGGTACCGCGGGGCGGAACGCGACGGGGTGGGATAGCCCATCACCACGTGGTCGAACACGGCCAACTCGTCGTAGCCGATCTCCTCGATGGCCCGGGCCAGAGCGGCAATCTGCTGCGGGCCCTCCCGAAAGGCAACGCTGGGAAACTCCACCGCGATCTTCATTCGTCCACTCCCCCTGTGTGCTGGCTCGGGTCAGCCTCCCCCAACACCACGCCGCGCCGCCAGCTCATGGGGCGGACGGTCAGACCCGCTTCATCCCTCAATCGGTCAGGCCGGCTTCGGACAGCACCGCGTCAAGGGTGCGCCGGCCCACGGTGGCCATCAGTGGGTTGTCCTTGGAGTGGGCCACCATGGCGACCGCCAGGTAGAGGGCCCAGCCTCGGGCCCTGCGCCAAGTGGCGTCGTCACGCACCCCGCAAGTGGCCCGGAAGTCCCGGCGGGCCGACGGGGGAAACAGCATCCAGGCCACGGCCAAGTCGGTGGCCGGGTCCCCGGCCGTGATGTCGCCGAAGTCGATCACCGCCCGCAATCGGCCACGGTGTACCACCAGGTTGGCCGGGTGCAGATCCCCGTGCAGCCACAACGCGGGCCCGTCCCACCGCGGTGCCTCCAACGCGTCCTGCCAGAGCTCGCCCACCGACTCGGTGTCGATCTCACTGCCGAGAATGATCAGGCGCTCCTGCAGGGCGGTGTTGCGCTGAGCCAAGGGAACGCCGCGGTACGGATTGGGCGGCGCTTCGAGGGGGGCGGGCCGATGCAGGGCGGCGACGAAGCCGCCCAGGCTTCGAGCGGCGGCGCCGAGGTCCTGCGGTGGGGTGACGGCGGCCGCTGCGCCTTCGAACCAGGGACAAACGCTCCAAGGCCAGGGGTAGCCCTCGTCGGGCCGACCGCAGTGCACGGGGGCTGGCACGGGCAGCGGCAAGGTGAGGGCGAGTTGGGGCAACCATCTGTGCTCGTGGGACACCAGCGCCACGGCCAGGGCCCTACGGGGCAGCCGGACCGCCCAGCGATCACCGAGGCGATAGATGACGTTGTCCCACCCGTTGGCCACCCGGCGCAGCTCCCGTTGCGCCCCGGCCGGGAACTGGCGACGCAACAAGTCCCGCACCAGCGCGTCATCGATGTCTATCTCCGCCGCCGGCATGTTGTCCGCCATGGAACGCTCCTGCTCAGGACGAACCGGCCAGGCTAGGCCGTATCAGTGGTGCTGGGGACACCGGTAGCGCTCGAAACGCCTTGCCGGGTTGGTTACTGCGCGCAGGGTTTACGCGCCGGCGTGGTCCTCGGGAGGGCGTACGTCGCTGACCAGCACCTTTGAAAAAGGGCTCCGAGCGAGATGTACCCGTTGCGCGTAGTTGCCCCCGCCGTACCGTACCGGTTTGGGGCCGGTACGGCCCCGAACCGCAACCTCTGCCTGGCGCCAGCCCACCCGTACTCTGCATGCCTTCTGGTATGGAAGGCTTGGACGAGACCCTTCCGGTAGCGACGCGGCGCCGGCCATGCTGGATTCATGCCAGATACAGCAGCAACGTGGAGTGACGTCGGGTCGCGCTTCAGTGCCTTGGGACAGAACCTACGGACCCATTTCGACCAGGCCCGCACGGCCAAACCGGCCGACTCCAGCCCAGCCGACACGACCGTGGGCGACGCGGACCCGGGCGACACGACCGAGGCCGACGCGGCGGCCACAGCGGCGGACAACGACCGGGTGAGGGAAGCCCTACGCAAATTCGGCGACGCCCTCGACGGCGTGATCGACGCGGTGGGGTCTGCGGTCAAGGACCCCGCCGTCAAAGCCGACGTCAAACAGGTCGGCTCCGCGCTTTCCAACGCCTTGTCGTCCAGCTTTGCGGAGGTCAGTGACGACCTCCGCAAGGCCTTCCGGCGGGCCACCCACCACGCCGGCGAAGGTCCGCCGGCGCCGGCGGATCCGCCCTCGCCGACCAGCGTCAACGAGCCCCCGGGCAAGGCCTAGGGCGAGACCACCGCAGGGCTCAGCCATCACCCCGGCCCAAGGTTGATCAATGGCACCGGCGCCCGCTACAACGCCACCCAGGGCACCGCCGCCCTGACCGACATCGAGAACAGGTTCCGCACCTAGCTGACCTGGGCCAGCCGGCCGGGATTGGCCCCGCCCATGGGGTCACCAGGCCGCCTCGAGCACCTCAAGGACCGAGGCGGCGTCCGTCACCGGGCGGGGGTTGGTGGCCAAGGCCACATCGGCCAGTACGTGCTCGGCCACCGTCGCCAACGACGCACGGGGGACACCCACCTCCCTCAGCCGCACCGGCAGCGCGAGCTGGCGAGTGAGCTTTTCCACCGTTTCGATCAGCTCGACAGCCCCGGAGCAGCCCGCCGCCACCGCAGCGGCGTGAAGGGCCTGCTCACAAGCTGGGCGATTCCAACGCAAGACGTGGGGCAACACGATGGTGGAAGCCACGCCGTGGCCCACGCCCAAGGCGCCCCCTAACTGATGGCGCAACCCGGCTACCAAACCCACCCCGACCGCGGCCAGCTGCGGCAGCACCATGCCCACCGCGAACTGGCAGCGCCCCCGGGCGGCCAGGTTGTCAGCGTCGGCGGTGGCAGGACCCAATTCGGCCAGCAACAAACGCAACCCGCCCACCGCCACCGCATCGGACAGTGGCGTGGCCCGGGGAGAGCACAACACCTCAAGGGTGTCCGCCAGTGCCTTCATGCCGGTGGCGGCCCACAGGGGGGCCGGCGTCGCCCGGCACAGCTCGGGGTCCAAGATCACCCAGCGGGGGGTCAGCTTGGCGTCGAAGTACAGCCGCTTGGCCCCCGCCACCACATCGGTGATACCAACGCCACCGGTGAACTCCGCCCCCGACAACGTGGTGGGCAGGGACAGGTGGGCCAGCTTGGCCGCATCCAGACGGGGCCGGCGCCCGGCGGAGGCCTCCCCGGCCCGATAGTGGGTGCGTAGCCGAGTGAAATCTTCGCCCTCAGCGAGCACCATGGCCACCCCCTTGGTGAGGTCCACTACCGAGCTGCCCCCCAGGCTGATGAGCCCGTCAGCACCCGCCGCCCTGGCCTGGGCGGCGGCGGCCAGCACCACCGGCTCGGGGGTGTGCTCCCGGGACCCTTCGAACACGCCCACCAAGGCGTCCCCCACGATCTGCGCGGTGGCCGCCGCCCCACCCGAACGGGCCACCGACGCGGTGGTGACCAGAAATGGCCGCTGCACCCCAACCCGGGCCAGCAAGCCGACCAGTTCCTTGCCGGCGGAGCCTGGACCGTAGGCAATGCCCTCGCCGGCGGGATGCAGCACCCGCCCGGCAAGACTCGGGGCAACCGCGGCGGTCCTGAGGGTGTCGGCCATGACGGGACGGTACCACCGGGACGAGGACCCCCTGCGGCCACCCGACCGTTCTGCCAGACTTCGGGCCGTGGCCTTTCTCGAAGACGAACCCGCACTGAACGAACCATCGGCGGCCAACGTGCAGCGCCGTGAGTTTCTGATCCAGGGCGGGCCCCGCCCCGTGTCCGGGGTGCTGTGGCAACCCCGCCAGCCCGTGCCCGAAGCGCCCCTGGTTTGTTGCGGCCACGGCGCATCGGGGGATCGCCATCAGGCCCCCATCCCATGGTTAGCTCGTCGGCTGGCCGGCCAGCACGGCTGCTCGGTGCTCTCCATCGACGGTCCCGTCCACGGCCGGCGCCATGTGCCCCCCGGCGGGCGGGAGTCGTTCTGGCCGGAATGGCAACGAGAGGCCACCGTGGAGGACATGATCGCGGATTGGCAGGTCGCTCTCGACTTTGCCCAGGCCCAACCCGAGGTCGGCCACGGGCGGGTCGGCTACTGGGGCTTGTCCATGGGCACCATCTATGGCGCCCCTTTCGTGGCGGCGGAGCCCAGGGTGAGTGTGGCGGTGTTGGGTCTGATGGGCATCACTGGCCCCGCTCACTATCTAGCCCGTATCGCCACTGACGCCGCCGCCATCACCTGCCCGGTGCTGTTCTTGATGCAACTGGAAGATGAGCTGTTCAGCCGGGAGCAGTGCCTCGCCCTGTTCGACGCGTTGAGGTCTACCGACAAGCGCCTGCACGCCAACCCTGGCCTACACCCGCAGGTTCCCGTCGAAGAACTCGGCCATTCCATCGAGTTCTTGGTCCGTCACCTCCACGGTGGGGGCACCGACCACAGCGCCACCTTTGTAGTCTCCCAGTGAATTTGTAGTCTCCTAATGAACGAGTCCGTTTTCCTTCAGGCCCGATAGAGGCGGATCACCCGTTTGGAGAAGTCCTCCACCAGTCGGTAGAGCTGGTCGGTGGGAAAGATAAAATTTACCCCGGTCAGGCCGTCGGCCTCCAACTGGTGTAAACGTTCGACGATCTCTTCAGGCTGGCCTGCTAAGGTAAAGTTCCGGATGATCTCCGGCGTGATGAACCTGGCCTCGCCCGCCTCCAGGTAGGTGTAGTGGCTCTGGTGAAGCTCTTGATGGGCCCGGGCCGCGTCGCGTTGGGCGTGATAGGCGAGATAGTCATCCCAGATGGGCAACACGTAATCCGGCGGCGGGGCGCCTGTTTCTTTGTGTAGATCCACTAAGTAATGGACATTGGCCATGATGGCGGAGCCGCATTCAGCGATCGCCCTGGGCGAGCTGAGTGTCTCCCCCGGTTCCAACAGCAACAGGTTCATCAAGGCATAGCTCTCGAAGCCGGCCAGGTCACGGCTGGTCCTGGCCGCCCCGGTGGCCACGTTGGCCAACGCCTGAGCCACACTTCCGCCGCGGGGTACGCCGGTGACCAACCCCTCCGCCACCTCGCCCGCCAACGCCTGGGCCTTGGGCCCGAAACCGCCGAGATGGATGGGGATATGGCCATCGCCGTGGCCGAGATGACGGTTCTGGAACCTGATGGGATGGGTAACTCCGCGCCACTCGTAGTCCACCTCCTCGCCGTCGAGCAACGCCCGCACCACCCCCACGTAGCGGCCGAAAGCCCCCACCGCCATCGGCCGCTGCCCCATGGTCCGCATGGCGGTATTACCGGTGCCCAAACCGAGAAAGGTGCGCCCCGGCGCCAAACGATTGATGGTGGCGATGCTGTTGGCCACCACCGGGGCCAAGCGCAGGCCGGCGATGGCCAGGCCTGTACCGAGGCGTATGCTTCGGGTCTGTTGAGCGGCCAGCGCCAACACCGCCCATGGGTTCGAGGTGAGCAGCTGGGTGTCAGGCACCCAGCAGTAGTCGTAGCCGAGGTGCTCGGCGTGGGCGATCAAACCGACATCGTCCACGTTGGAGACAGTGAGACCGAACTGCATGGCCGACATGGTGGCACAGCCCCGACACACCCTGCCCCCCTCCGGGCCCAGCGTCAGGTCTAGCGTGGGTTCAGCCGTGAACGCCCCCGTCCACGGTGAAGGCCTGCCCGCTGCAATAGCTGGAGCGATCCGACGCCAAGAACAACGCCATCTCGGCAA
>JANPEN010000597.1:0-6659 GCA_031422955.1 Acidimicrobiia bacterium | reverse complement strand
ATCGGCTGAACGGCCTGGTGACCCTGGTCGATCACGACGGGGCTGGCCGCTCCCAAGATGAGCTTTTCGCTGAGCACGCCGGTGGTGATCAGCATCCTGCCGACAGCGCCACGGAAACCTTCGAGCTGGAGGTGGCACGCTCGTTGGCTTCCACGTTTGAGTGGGAGTTGCGCGAGGTGGCCGCTGCCTTGGCTCGCGTTGAAACTGGCTCCTACGGGCGGTGCGAGCGTTGTGGGCAGCTCATCGACCCTGAGCGTCTGGAAGTGGTTCCCGCCACCCGCTTCTGCGTGATCGACGCGGCGGCCGCCGAGGCGGGTTGATCCGCCGCTGTCTACCGATTGAACACCCAAGCGCGTCGCCACCGCCATCACTGCAGTTCGGTGTCGGGCCCGCTGAACTGTGCGTTGTAGAGACGGAAGTAGGCGCCGCGGCGGGCCAACAGCTCCAGATGAGATCCTTGTTCCACGATGGTGCCGTGTTCCATCACCAAGATCACGTCGGCGCCGCGGATGGTGGAGAGACGATGAGCGATCACGAAGCTGGTTCGCTGCGCTCGCAAGGCGCCCATGGCTTCTTGGATGAGCACCTCGGTGCGGGTATCCACCGAGCTGGTCGCCTCGTCGAGGATGAGGATGGCCGGGTCGGCCAGGAATGCCCGAGCGATGGTGAGCAGCTGCTTCTCACCGGCGCTGATGTTGTCGCCCTCCTCGTTGATCATGGTGTCGTAACCGTCGGGCAGGGACTGCACGAAACGATCCACGTAGGTGACCTGGGCGGCATGCAGCAGCTGTTCGGCTGACGCGTTGGGGTTGCCGTAGGCCAGGTTGGCACCAATGGTGCCGCCGAACAACCACGTGTCCTGCAACACCATGCCCAGCTTCGAGCGCAGCTCGGCCCGGGCCATGGAGGCAATGTCCCGGCCGTCGAGCGTGATGGTGCCGCCCTGCAGCTCATAGAAACGCATGAGCAGGTTCACCAGCGTGGTTTTGCCCGCGCCGGTGGGCCCGACAATGGCGATCGTCTGACCGGGCTCGGCTACCACCGACAGATGCTCGATCAACGGCTTGGCGGGGTCGTAGCTGAACGTCACATCATCGAACACCACCCGACCCCGCGGCACCACCGCGGGCGGATTGCCGAAGGGATCCGGCGTTTGGTCTTCCGCGTCGAGCAGTTGCAGCACCCGCTCCAGCGAGGCGATGCCGGATTGGAACACGGTGGACATGGAAGCCAGATGGCTGAGCGGATGGGAGAACTGGCGGGCGTACTGGATCAACGCCTGCATGTCTCCCACGCTGATGGCGCCCGCCGCGATGCGCATTCCGCCCACCACCGCAATCAGGATGTATTGGATGTTGCCCAGGAACAGCATGGCCGGCTGGATCAGGCCTGAGACGAACTGGGCCGAGAAGCTCGCCTCGTAGAGCCGGTCGTTGTCGGCTTGGAAGCGGGACTCCACCTCACGCTGACGCCCGAAGCTCTTCACGATGCTGTGACCGGTGAAGGCCTCTTCGACTTGCGCGTTGAGCGCTCCGGTATGGCGCCATTGGGCCATGTAACGGGGCCGGGCCAGCCCGCCGATCTGTTTCATGATCCACACCGAGACCGGCACCGTCACCAGCGCAACCGCGGCCAGCAACGGTGAGACGGTGAACATCATCACCGTCACGCCCACCAGGGTGAGGACCGAGGTGAGCATCTGGCTGATGGTCTGCTGCAGGCTCTGAGCCAGGTTGTCGATGTCGTTGGTAACCCGGCTCAACAAGTCGCCTCGGGGCTGGCTGTCGATGTAGGCGAGCGGTAGGCGGTTGATCTTCGCCTCCACCGATTCCCGCAACCCGTACATCGACCGCTGCACCACACCGGCCAGTATGTAGGCCTGCCCGTAGGACAGAAACCACGAGGCCACGTACAGGCCGGCCACGAAGGCCAACCGGCGGTGCAACGCCGGGAAGTCGATGCCGCCGGGGTCGCCGATACCCGCCACGATGATGTCGGTGGCCTCACCCAGAAGGCGCGGCCCGATGACCACCAGCACCACGCTGGTCACGGTGAGGGCCAGCACCACGATCAGCCGCGGGCGCTCACCGGTGAGCAGACCCCACAGCCGCCGCAACGCAGCCCCGAAATCGTGGCTCTTCTCCGCCGGCATACCAGGAGATCCCCACCGTCCCTGGCGCCGGTCCGCAGCGCTGCCCCCGGCGGCGAGCACCTCGCGTTCGTCCTGCGTGGTGCCCTTCGTCGGGTTGGACGCCTTGCTCATGCCAGCGCACCCTGGCCGATCTGGGATTGCACGATCTCGGCGTAGGTGCCGTTGGCGGCCATGAGCTCCTCGTGGGTGCCGCGGCCCACAACGGCGCCGTTGTCCAACACGATGATCTCGTCCGCATCGGCAATGGTGGACACCCGTTGGGCGACGATCAGCACGGCCGCGTCGGCCAACAACGGTTTGAGCGCCGCCCGTAACCGGGCGTCGGTGCTCAGGTCCAGCGCCGAGAAGGAGTCGTCGAACACGTAGATCTCCGGCCGCAGGATCAACGCTCGGGCAATGGCCAGGCGTTGGCGTTGCCCACCCGACACGTTGGCGCCGCCCTGGGTGATGGGGCTGTCGAGCCCCGCCGCCATGGCCCGCACGAAGTCCGCCGCCTGGGCGACTTCCAGCGCCTGGCACATCTCGGCTTCGGTTGCGTCGGGCCTTCCGTACCGCAGGTTGGATGCGACCGTGCCCGAGAACAGGTACGGGCGTTGGGGCACATAGCCCACCGTTGACCACAACAGGTCCGGGTCCAGTTCGGCGACGTCGACCCCGTTCACCACAACGGTGCCCTGGGTTGCGTCGAACAGACGGGGGACGAGGTTCACCAACGTTGACTTGCCGGCGCCGGTGCTGCCGATCACCGCCAGGCGCCGCCCGGCAACGACCCGGAAAGAAATGTCCTGCAGGACGGCGCGTTGCGCGCCCGGGTAGTGGAAGCCCACCCCCCGGAACTCCAAGGTGGCGTGCTCGGACACCTCTGTCACGGGGTCTCGCCCCGCCTGCACGGAGGGAGCGGTGTCCAGCACCGCGTTGATGCGTTCGGCGGCGACCGCGGCGCGAGGGATCATGGAAACCATGAAGGTGGCCATCACCACCGCCATCAGGATCTGGATGAGATAGCTGAGGTACGCCACCAGCGAACCGACCTGCAACGCACCCGCGTCGATCCGGTCCGCGCCGACCCACAGCGCCGCGATGCTGCTGACGTTGATGATGAACATCACGGTGGGGAACATGGCCGCGGTGAGCCGGCCTGATTGCAGCGAGGTGAAGGTGAGGTCGTTGTTGGCCGCCGCGAAACGGCTGGTTTCCTCCGGTTCCCTTCCGAAGGCGCGCACTACCCGGATGCCGGTGATCTGTTCCCGCAGCACCGCGTTGACGGCGTCGATGTTCGTTTGCATGCGTTGCACGGTGGGGATCATCCGGGCGACGACGGAGCCCAGCAGGATGACCGCGGCGGGCATGGCCACCACCAACACCACCGACAGACCCAGGTCTTCGCGCAAGGCCATGATCACCCCGATCACCATGGTGATGGGCGCCGCGATCATCATGGTGCAGGTCATCACCACCAGCATCTGCACTTGTTGCACGTCGTTGGTGATGCGGGTGATGAGCGAAGGTGCCCCGAACTGGCCGACTTCGCGGGCGGAAAAGGCGAGCACCCGCTGGAACAGATCACGCCGCACGTCGCGCCCGAAGCCCATGGATGCCTGCGCGCCGAACCACACCGCGCCCACCGCAAAGACAATCTGTACCAGGGTGAAGGCGGCCATGATCAACCCGGTACGGCGGATGTAAGCGGTGTCGCCCTGCAACACCCCGTTGTTGATGATGCGGGCGTTGAGGGTGGGCAAGGTCAGCGACGCGAAGGTCTGTACGGCCTGTAGCGCCATGACGATCCACAGCACGTTGGTGTAGGGACCCAGGTAGCCGCGTAGGAGGCGGCGCAGGTTCATCGACGGTGCTTGCGCTGGTACCGGCCCGTCACGGGCCGCCGATTTCGATGGGATGCATCGCCGTTTACCCTACTTATCGGCGCGGTGCCGCCGTTACCGCTTGGCGGCGATGCCTTCGTACAGGTAGCCGAACGGTTTCGGCCCCGTCGCGTGGAAATTGTCGAGCTGGAAGCGCCTGAGGGTGCATGCCCTACGCTGGTCCCATCAAGCTGTTTTGACCTGGAGGTACGGATGAGTGAGCTCCTCGACGCTGCCGCTATCCGCCACGAGGTGCGGGCCTGGCTTTCGGAGCATTGGAACCAGGATCGCCTCTTGGGAGAGTGGCGCGCCATACTGGCGGATT
This sequence comes from Acidimicrobiia bacterium, assembly GCA_031422955.1. GTDB lineage: Bacteria > Actinomycetota > Acidimicrobiia > Acidimicrobiales > CAIXPF01 > CAIXPF01. The sequence continues at coordinate 2,320 of JANPEN010000597.1, read as the reverse complement.
CCGGTTGGGGTTGTCCGGCCTGGCCCCAGCAATGGTTCGGCCGCGGGCTGCCCCTCGCCGCCGCCTCCGTTGTGAGCGAGGTGTTCGAAGAGTTCGGCGCAGTCGGGCCGGCCACCGGGACCGCCATGACCTTGGCCGCGCCCACCCTGCTCGAACGCGGCAGCGACGAGCTGAAGGCCCGCTTATTGCGCCCGATGCTGACCGGTGAGCACAAGTGGTGCCAGTTGTTCAGCGAGCCGGGCAACGGGTCGGATTTGGCCGGGCTCACCACCCGCGCCGAGCGTGACGGTGACGAATGGATCGTCAACGGTCAGAAGGTGTGGAACACCGGCGCGTTTGGCTCCCACTACGGGCTGTTGCTGGCCCGTACCGATTGGGATCAACCGAAACATCGTGGCATCACCTACTTCGCGCTACCCATGCAGCAGCCTGGGGTGGAGGTCCGTCCACTGGCGCAGGCGAACTACCACTCGTCCTTCAACGAGGTTTTCCTTACCGATGCCCGCGTCGAGCATGTCAACATCGTCGGCGGTCAGGGCGATGGCTGGGCGGTGGCGCTCGCCACCTTGATGCACGAGCGTGGCCTGGCCACCGACCGCCGTCCCCGCACCTACCGCGAACCGTACGGCCGTTGCGTGGCCGAAGCGGTGCTGGAAGCGGCTGCGTATTTCAAGACCTACGTGTGGTATCCCCAGCGCGCCGGTCGGCCAGACCTGGTCGCCCCGCAGCTGCAAGCAACCGGGACCAGCGGTGACGCATTGTTGCGCCAGGACGCCATGAAGCTCGACTCGGTTCGTTCGATGCAACGCTGGACCGCGGCTCGGGCCGAGGCGACCCGGGCCAGCGGCCGGCCGCCCGGACCCGAAGGGTCACTGTCCAAGCTGACCACCTCCAACATCGCCCGGGCCTGCAACGCGCTGCACACCCGCATCGCCGGCGCCCACGGCATGCTGTCCGGCGCCGATTCCCCCCTCGGCGGGATCATCGCCGAGGTGCTCATCTCCACTCCGGCGCAGTCCATCGCGGGGGGTACCGACGAGATCCAGCACAACATTCTGGGCGAGCGGGTGCTGGGTCTGCCCAAGGAACCTGAGCCGGACAAGGGCGCACCATTCCGCGAGGTACGGGCCAACTAGGAGCCGAGCACGCCAGTCGATTCCGCCATCCGCTTCTGTTCCGGCGACCTGGGTGACGCGCGGACCCGGTGCCTTCAGCCGCTGCCGCCCAGTTCTTCGTCGAAGGCGGTGTAGGTCAGATCGGCCCCGCGTTGGCGGTGCCGCACCAGCATGCCCAAGGCCCGCATAGCTTGCTGGCGGCTCTGTTCGACCCAGGGGCCGGGCTCGGCGGCCGGCTCGGCGAGCACCGCTTGCAGCTGGCTGAGGGCCTCCGCGATGGCGGGATGCTCGTCACGGACGGCACCCACGGCAGTGGCCAGACGGGGCGCGACGCTGAGGATGTCGTCGTAGAGTCCCCCGGGCGCCTCGGTAAAGGCCACATGGGTCTCGAAGGCGGCTCGGAGCCCGCTGAGGGCCTGCTGCATCCCGGCGCGCCACCCCTCGATGTGGGCGGTGGCCGGTGCCGCCGCCGCACTTTCCAGCTCAACGATGGCGGCATGGAGCCGTTCTCGTTGCTGGGTGACGCCCTCGAGGGACGCAGGTTGTACGAGTGGGTCAGCCATCGGAACGCTCCTCTGCTGGGTCCTGAACCGTTCTAGACCCACCGGTGCCCTGCCGTCACCCCTTAACGGCAAATCGTTGCCGTTTCGGTCTGTTTTGGCTCCTTTGACACCTCTGGAAAGGACCTTTGGACGCCTGGGCGGGCCCAGACGGATAGCCGCGGGTCAGTGGGTCAGCGGGTCAGGGCTGTTGGGGCGGTTGGGGTGGCCGGTCGAGGTCGAGCAGATGACCCATGCGGGCCTGTTTCGTCTCGAGGTAGGCCTGGTTGTAGCGGGTCGGCGGGATACGGACCGGTATGCACTCGACCACGTGCAGGCCGGCGGCCCGGAGAGCGTCGCTCTTGGCTGGATTGTTGGTCATCAACCGTAGGCTGGCCACCCCGAGGTCGGCCAGTATGTGGGCGCCGATGGCGTAGTCGCGGGCATCGACAGGAAGGCCCTGGGCGGTGTTGGCATCCACCGTGTCCAGGCCCCCATCTTGGAGTTGATAGGCCTGAATCTTGCCGGCCAGGCCGATTCCTCGGCCCTCATGACCCCGCAGATATACCACCACGCCCCGGCCGGCCTGGGCGATGTGGGCCAGGGCCTGATGGAGTTGGGCCCCGCAATCGCAGCGGCCGCTGCTGAACACGTCGCCGGTGAGGC
>JANPEN010000596.1:0-17138 GCA_031422955.1 Acidimicrobiia bacterium | reverse complement strand
GCCCAGAAGCAGCGCCGCTGGACGCGGCGGACCGCGCCCCGCCGCCCCCAAGGCTGGGCCAGGCGGCACCCAGCGCGCCCGCCGCCCCCCCGCCGTCCGACGCCCCCCCCCCAGCCGGCCCCCCCAACCGAGACAGGTCGTGGAGGCCGCCGAGCAGCTTCGCGGCAACCATCGCCACCCAACCACAGTCGGCGTCGTTGCTTCCCCCGGCGCCACCCTTCGCGCCGACCGCGCCGCTCCAGCCGCCGTTGCCCTCGCTCCTTCCACCCGAACCCCCCCGCTCGGCCCAAGACACCGGCCCCGACACCAGCCCCGTCACCGGCCCAGACCCCGACCAGTCGCCAGGGCGGGAGCCAATACCGTTGAGCGACGGACATGGCCCCCTCGCCTCCGTCCCCGCCTCCGCCGTCGCCCACCAAACGCCGCCCGTCGCCCCCAACCACGACCCCAGGACGCAAAAACCCGACGCGAACAACACGCGCCCAGGCGTCATCAGCGAACGCAACGGCAGCCTCAACCACCGCCAGCCAGCCCCCGGACCACCCGACAACGCACCGGCCGACAACGGCACCCTCGATCCCTCCCTGCCGACGGGAGCAACCCCCTGGGGACCGTCCAGCCGCTCGGTGGGAATCGAGCGTTTCGCGGCGACACCCCACTCCACCGCGTTGCTGGCCCCGCCCGCGACCCGGGTGCCGAACGGGCGCGCCGGCCTGGGCGCCAGCCTGATCACGCTGGCCCTCATCGGGCTGATGGGCAATCCCCCGGCGCTGCGCTGGTTGGTGGACCAAGCGACTCGGCCATGGGCCCGAGAGCTCGTATCGGTCGGCTATTTCGCCCATTGGACGCCGAGGGCGAGACCAGGGCCCCTGGCCGACCAAGCCACCCTGGAGGCCGCCTTTTGGAGCGAGCGGGCGGGACCCGACCTCATCGGTCGCGGTCTGGGCGGCGAAGCGAACCTGCACTGGGTGGCCAACCTCGGGCGGGTCGGGCTGTTGGTGGTGGCCATCGGGATCGGCGTCGCGCTCGCCCTGCGGGGCCACCGGGGCGGAGGGCTTTCCCGTTGGCTGGCCGCCTGGGGGGCGGTGGGGTTGGCCTCGGCCGCCGCCGGGGCGCTCTCCAGCCTGCTGTTCACCCTGGCCAGCGAGCTGACCGACCGGTCCCCGGTGGCCAGCCTTCTGGCCGGGGCGGGCTTCGGTGGGCTGTGGGCGCTGCTCATCGGCTTTCCGGTAGCTGTCCTCGCCGCGGTGATGGCCCGACCCAGATCTTCCTGAACCGGGTGGGGCCCAGCTTTTTCAGCCGACAGGGAGGGCGCGACCGCTACCGTCGATGCTGTGTTCCGGGGTCTCGATCCTGAGCGGGCAGCAGACCTGCGCGATCGTCGAATGCGCTACGAACGTCGGGCCCGTTCCATTCGCTACGGACCGGTACGGGCAGGGTCGTGGCGCCACCTGGCCCAAGCCCAATGGCGCGCCGTTACCGACCTCCGCCAACCGGTGCGGCTGGTCGTGCTGGTGGCCAGCATCGCATCGTCCACCGCCACCGCGGCAGGGTTGGGGCTTCGCGACGCCTGGCTGGCGCTGGTGGTGGGCATCGGTCTGCCCCTGGCGCTGTTGACCATGGGCCTGTGCACCTGGTTCCAGGAGCGGCGACACGCCAGAAGCCAGCCTGGCTCCCCGGCTATGGTCAGCCCGCCGGAGCGGCCTGCTCGTCGAGCTCCTCAGGACTCATGAGCACCTCACGGGCCTTGGAACCCGTGGAGGGGCCCACCACCCCGGCCTGTTCCAGCAGGTCCATCAACCGGCCGGCCCTGGCAAAACCGACCCGCAACTTGCGTTGCAACATCGAGGTTGAGCCGAACTGGCTCCGCACGATCAGCTCGCGAGCCTGACGGAACAGCTCCTCGTCATCCTCGTCGACGCCGACGCCACCACCGCTGCTGAACAGATCGAGCTGGTCGGCGCCGTCCTCGCCCTCTACCCCCTGCACGTACTGGGTCTCGGGCGACTGGCGGCGCCAGTGAGCGGCCACTGCCCGCACTTCCTCCTCAGTCACCCACGCACCCTGCAGGCGTTGGGCGGTAGAGGAGGAGCCGTCGATGATGAGCATGTCGCCCCGACCGACCAGGCGTTCGGCTCCGCCCTGGTCCAGGATCACCCGGCTGTCCGCCAACGAGGAAACCGCAAAGGCCAGCCGGGCGGGGATGTTGGCCTTGATGACCCCGGTGATGACGTTGACCGAGGGCCTCTGGGTGGCCACCACCAGGTGGATGCCTACTGCTCGGGCCATCTGGGCGATGCGGCAGATGGCGTCTTCCACGTCTCGGGCGGCCACCATCATCAAATCGTTGAGCTCGTCTACCACGATCAGAACGAAGGGCAGCCGGGGGAAGGTGACATCGGCGTCGGGGTTGTTGAAACCCAAGGACTTGGCCAAGATCTCGGAGCGCTCGCCGGCCAGATCGCCCCGGTCGTAGGCGGCGTTGTAGCCGGTGATGTCGCGCACGCCGACCTCTGAGAGCAGGTCGTAGCGACGCTCCATCTCCCGCACGGCCCAGTTGAGGGCGTTGGCGGCCTTCTTGGGGTTGGTGACGACCTGGGTCAACAGGTGGGGAAGTCGGTTGTACTGGCCCATCTCGACCCGCTTGGGGTCGATCAGGATCATGCGAACCTCATCGGGGGTGGAGCGCATCAGGATCGAGGTGATGAGCCCGTTGATGCAGCTGGACTTGCCGGCACCGGTGGCCCCCGCGATGAGCACGTGGGGCATGCGGGCCAAGTTGGCCAGCACCGAACGCCCCGCGATGTCACGACCGATGGCCACCTCGAGGGGATGATCAGCCTTACGGGCTTCTTCGGAGGAGAGGATGTCCCCAATGGTGACGAGCTGCCGATGGGCGTTGGGTACCTCGACCCCGATGGCCTGACGACCGGGGATGGGGGCCAAGATGCGCACATCGGGAGTGGCCATGGCGTAGGCGATGTCCTTGTGCAAGCTGGTGACCCTGGCCACCTTCACGCCAGGCCCTAGCTCCAGCTCATAGCGGGTGACGGTCGGGCCGACCACCATGCCCACCAGGCGGGTCTCCACTCCGTGCTCGGCCAAGGCGTGTTCCAGCGTGCGGCCGGCGCGCTCCACCGCGGTGCGGTCCACTTCCTGGGCGCCGCTGCGGCCCAACAACGAAGGCGCCGGCAACTTCCACACCTTGGGCTGGGTGGGGTCGGCTAGGGACAGCACGACAACCGGGTCGGGCGCCGGGCCGGCATCATCGGGCTGGTCGGCCCGGTGGGGGGTGCGGAGATCTAGGTCGGGTGCCTCAACGGGGGCGGGCGCCACGAAGGCGAGCTCAGGCTCCGATTGCACGTGTAGGGCGGGGAGATCCGCGGCAGGCACCTGAACCTCGACCCGGCTGACGGGGAGACGACGGGCGTCGCGGCGTTCGACGGGGACCTCGCCGCCCCGGCGGCGGGCCGAGCCGCGACGGGGCTGGTCACCATCCTGGTCGAAGGGGCCCTGCCCTCCACCGACCTGCCGATCACGGACCCGCCGATCACGGACCCGCCGGGCGCGCTCGGTGTTGTCGTCGTCCTCGTCGTTGGCGTCGGAGGTGAACCAGGACTCGGCCCAGCCGGCCAGATGGGGGGCGAGCTGCTGCCAGGCCAGCCTGGCCCGACGGGCGAGAGCGGCCGGGCTGATCCTGGCCAGGGCCATGAGCAGTCCGATGGCGGTCGCGCTGAGCAGGCCGGCGGCGGCCACCGGGCTGGTAACGGCCATAAGTGGTCGAGCGACGGCCATGCCCAACAGCCCACCCGCTCCGGCCAGGCGGTCGAGCAGATCGACCGGGGCGGAACCACTGCCCCTGACCACATGCAGCAACGCGGTCAGGGTGACCAATAACACAGTGGCCACCACGGCCGGATGGACCTTTGCGTCGGACCGTTCGGAGGCCCGGGGCGGGCGCAGCAGCAGCCACCCGGCCGCCACCATCAGGGGCGGCGCCACGAGACGTAACAGGCCCAGACCCAGGCCGAGGCCGGTGTCGGCGGCGAAACCGGCGGGGCCGGCGGCATCGAAGTAGATGCCCAGGCCGGCGATGAGACCTCCACCGATGAGGGCCGCCCCCCACAGCTGGCCTTGGGATGCGGCCTGGCGCACCCAATCAGTCACGGGCGAAGGGCGACCGTGGCGAGAACCCTGGGCCCGGGCCCGTCCGTTCAGGCCTCGCCCGCCAAGACGCGAACGGCTCGGGGCTTTGCCGGACGTTCCTCGGGCGCCGCGGGAGGTTTTGACCCCCGGTCGCGGGCTCGCTTTGCGCGAGGAGGACTTCCGCGGGGACGACTTCGAAGCAGTCTTGGTAGCCACAGCGGCAACGACGCTAACAGCCGTGACGCTCATCGGCGCGGCAACCGGCACTGCGGGCGCCGACAAGGTGACGCTGGGCGGGGTCGCTCACAGCTCCATGCTTGCCTGGTCGCTCACAGCTCCATGACGACGGGCACGATCATGGGTCGGCGCTTGGTGCGATCGTGCACGAAGCGACCGGCGCTGCGGCGGATGCGCTGCTGCAGGGTGTCCACGTCGGTGGCGCCCTGCTTAAGGGCTTCCAACAACTCGGCGCGGACCACGGCGGCGCCCTCCTCGAGCAGATCTTCGGCCTCAGGGGCGTAAACCCACCCTCGGGTGATGATCTCGGGACCGGTGACGATGCTGCGGCGGTGTACGTCGACCGCCACGATGACCACAACTACGCCCTCTTCGGCCAGTAGCTGGCGATCTCGCAGGACCCCCCGGCCGACGTCACCGACGATGCCGTCCACGTACACATAGTTGGCGCTGACCTTGCCGGTGCGCCGCACCCCTGCATCGTCGAGGGTCACCTGGTCCCCGTCTTCGCAGATGACGACCTGGCCCTCCGCTATGCCCAGATCCTCGGCAATGCGGCCATGGGCCACCAACTGGCGGTACTCGCCGTGCACGGGGATGAACCATCCCGGCCGCACCAGCGAGTGGTAAAGCTGCAACTCGCCGGCCTGGGCGTGGCCGGAGGCGTGGACGTCGGCGATGCCGCTGTGGACGACTTCCGCGCCCAGACGGGACAGCCCGTCGATGACCGTGGTGACGTTGTGCTCGTTGCCGGGAATGGGGCTGGAGGACAGGATCACCGTGTCGTCGGGGCCAATCTTCATGCGGCGGTTCTGGTTGGCGGCCATGAGGGTGAGGGCCGACATGGGCTCGCCCTGGCTGCCGGTGGAGATGACACACACCTTGGCCGGCTCATGCCGGTCCAGCTCCTCGATGTCGATCAGCTTGGAGGCGGGAATATCGAGCAGGCCCATGTCCCTGGCCATCTTGATGTTGCGTTTCATCGAAAGCCCGAGCGAGGCCACCACCCGACCCTGCTCGATGGCCGCGTCGGCGATCTGTTGGATGCGGTGGATGTGGGAAGAGAAGCAGGCCACGATGAGGCGGCGGTCCTGGTGCTCGTGGAACAGGTCGTAAAGGACCCGACCGATTTCGCTCTCGGAGGTGGACCAGCCCGGCTCATCGGCGTTGGTGGAGTCCGCCAGCAGCAGGCGGATGCCCTTGGTGTGAGCGAGATGGCCGACGCGGGGCAGGTCGGATCGGCGGCCGTCGACCGGGGTGGAGTCGATCTTGAAGTCCCCCGAATGCAACACGATGCCCTGGGGGGTGTGCACCGCGATGGCGTTGCCGGAGGGCACCGAGTGGGTGAAGGGGATGAACTCGATCTGCATCGAGCCGATGTTGACCACGCCGTTGTCTTCAACGGTGTTGAACGCGGTGCGGCCCAACAACCCGGCCTCTTCGATGCGGTTACGGGCCAGACCGAGGGTGAAGCGGGAGCCGTAGAGAGGAACGGAGACTTCGCGCAACAGGAAGGGGAGGCCGCCGACGTGGTCCTCGTGGCCGTGGGTGAGGATGACGGCGCGCAGACGGGCCGCGTTTTCCACGATGTAGGAGAAATCGGGCAGCACCAAGTCGATGCCGGGCATGTCGGGGCCGGGGAACATGAGCCCGAAATCGATGAGGATCATGTCCCCGTCGACCTCAAGGGCACAACAATTACGCCCAATCTCGCCGAGACCGCCCAAAAATGTGATCGTAACCGGTGATGCCATCGAGCCTTGACGGTAGCCGGTCGGGCCTAGCTGCACGCGAACACCACAGCCGATCAGGCCGAGCGGGCCGCCTGCAGCTGCGCCATGATCTCCAGCGCCTTTTGCTCCCAGCCTTGAGGGGTGGGACCCATGGGCATGCGGCACTCCCCCACCGGGCGGCCGATGGCCCGCAGCAACGCTTTGGTCGGCACCGGGTTGGGGGCGATGAGGCCGGTCTCGAAGTCGAAGGAGGCCAGCATGCGGGTGTTGAGGGCCCGGGCCCGTTCGACATCGCCCTTTTCGAAGGACTCGACCATCTCGACCATGTCCGGCGCGCACCAGTGGGTGGCCACCCCGACCACGCCCACCGCGCCCACCGCCAGCAGCGGCAAGGTGAGGGAGTCGTCTCCGGAATAGACCTCGAAACCGGCGGGGGCTTGGGCGATGAAGCTGGCCGTCTCGGCCGGATCGCCGGCCGCGTCTTTGAGGGCGACGATGTTGTCCACCGTGTGGGCCAACTCCAACAAGGTGGCGGTGTCGATCTTGCGACCGGTGCGCACCGGTATGTCGTAGAGCATGACCGGCAGGGCGCTGGCCTGGGCCACGGTGCGGAAATGGCGCAGCAGACCGGCCTGGGAGGGCCGGTTGTAATAGGGCGTGACCAGCAGCAGCCCGTCCACCCCTGCGCGCACTGCCCGCTTGACGAGGTCGAGAGACTCCTGGGTGTTGTTGGAGCCGACCCCGGCGAGCACGGGCACCGACACCGCCTGGCGTACCACCTCGAAAAGGCGACCCTGCTCCTCGTGGCTGAGGGTGGGGCTCTCCCCGGTGGTGCCGGCCACCACCAGGCCTTGGTTGCCCTGGTCGACCAGCCAGCGAGCCAGGGCGGCGGCCTCGGTTTCGTCGAGCGCACCCTCGTTGTCGAAGGGGGTGACCATGGCGGTGAGGACGGCGCCGAATCGTGCCATTGGTGGGCTCCTGGGAGAGAACGGGTCTGCCTCGCCGAGCCTACCTACGACGACGGTGGGGCGACGGGCGAATTTCGCCTGACCCGTACTGGCCAGGAATAACCATGCGGGGCAGCGAACATGCTCTCGACCCCACCCATCGACTTGTCGCCAATGAAAGGTGCGCCTAACATTAGTTGGCGTGCATCCCTTACAGGAATCATCAGGGAGCCTCTTCGAGATCGTCCATCGCAACGCCGCGACGCATGCTCGGCGGGCGGCGGTCGTGGACGGTGAAAACGAGGTCTCCTTCGGGGAACTCTCGAGGCTGGTCACCGCTCAGGCCGCAGCCTGGCGGGTCCCGTACCGCTCGCTGGTCCTGCTCAGCGGGGACCCATGCCTCAATTTCGTGGTTGCCTACCTGTCCTTGTTGGACGCAGGCCATGTGCCATTGCTCGCCAGACGCCATGTCGAGGAGTTGGCGGCCCCATGGCGGCCGGATGCCGTCGTGTGCGCCACGGCCGCCGGCATCGCCTGGGAAAACCGCTCAGTGTCGGGCCACGTACTGCATCCGGACCTGGCCTTGCTCTTGAGCACCTCGGGCTCCACCGGTTCGCCGAAGCTGGTCAGGCTGTCCCACCGCAACCTGGTGAGCAACGCTCGCTCGATTGCCGAGTACCTGTCGCTCGGAACCGAGGACCGCTCGCTCACCACGCTACCGCTGCACTACTGCTACGGGCTGTCGGTCCTGCATTCACATCTGGTGGCGGGTGCGTCGGTCGTGCTCAGCGCGGCATCGGTCCTTGACCCGTGCTTCCAGGACGCCCTCCGGCGCCACCGGGTGACGAACTTCGCCGGCGAGCCGCTGACGTTCGAGCTGTTGGAACGATCCGGATTCGATGCGACGAGGTTGCCGCATCTCCGCTTCCTCACCCAGGCCGGCGGCCGCATGGAACCTGATCGGGTACGAGGTTGGGCCGAGCTGTTGGGGCGACGCGGAGCCGAGTTGTTCGTGATGTACGGGCAGACCGAAGCGACGGCGCGAATGGCTTTTCTGCCGCCGGCACTGGCGACGCGCTGCCCGCAGGCCATCGGGGTGGCGGTGCCAGGAGGCAGCATCGAGTTGCGGCCCCACCCGGCTGCGATTGACCCGGACGTAGGCGAAGTGGTGTATCGCGGCCCCAATGTGATGATGGGCTACGCCGAGCAGCGCACTGACCTTGCCCGCGGACACGACCTCGACGAACTCTGTACCGGGGACCTCGGGCGGCTCCGGCCGGAAGGTGTGTATGAGATCGTTGGTAGAGCATCGCGTTTCGTCAAGCCGTTCGGCCTTCGCATCGATCTCGATCGCGTCGAGCGCGAGCTGACCCGCGACGGCTCCGCGGTGGCGGTGGCGGGCGATGACCACCGTCTCGTGGTGGCCACCATCGGAGGCTCCGTTGCGATCCGGCGCGAAGCGGTCACCACCTTCACCGGGCTGCCCGCGGCGTGCGTGGACGTGGTGTTGTGCGATGAGTTGCCGCGAACATCCAGCGGCAAGGTCGACGCGGCGGCGATCATGGCGCTCCCGCCTGTCGGCACAGCGTTTCCGATGGGCGCGCCGGATTCCGTGGCGGCGCTCTACGCCGAGCTGCTCAGCCGAAAAGGGGTGAACGGCAACGACACGTTCGTGTCCCTCGGGGGCGACTCGCTCAGCTACGTCGAGTGCGGCCAGAGGCTCGAGGAACTACTCGGCCGGCTCCCCTCGGACTGGCACGTGCGGACGGTGGCCGAACTGGGAAGCGTTGTCACCGCTCCCCCACGGCGGTGTCCCCGGCTCGATACCACGGTGCTGCTGCGAGCATTCTCGATCAGTGCCGTCGTCGCCACCCATATGCGCCTCTACCGATTCCCCGGCGGCGCCCACCTATTGCTTGCCGTAGTCGGGTACAACCTGGCGAGATTCCAGTTGGCCATCGTGTCGACTCGCGCCCGCACCATGAGCATGCTGCGCACGGCGGCGCGGGTGGCCGTACCGACATCGCTGTGGATCGGCGTCAACATGCTCATAGCCGGTGGCTACAGCGCGGGAGCCTTAGTACTCATAAGTAACTACACGGGTTCCCCCTTGCGACGCGAAGGACGATGGCAGTACTGGTTCTTCGAGGTGTTCGTGCAGCTATTTGTGCTCGTATCGCTGCTGCTGGCGGTCCCGGCCGTACGACGACTGGAACGGCGGACGCCGTTCCTGTTCCCTCTTGCCCTACTGGTTCCGTCCCTGGCCTTCCGGTTCCGCTGGTTGGAGTGGGGTGACCACTACAATTACCTATTCCGCACCCACACCGTGGCATGGTTCTTCGTGCTGGGCTGGGCGATCCAACGAGCCGAGCGGGTGTGGCCCCGCGTGCTCATGACCGCCTTGGCGATCTGGGCGGTACCGGACTTCTTCGGGCGGGGCCAACGGGAGCTGTTTATCCTGGTCGGGCTGATGCTGATGTTATGGGCACCATCCTTACCTATGCCAAGGGTGCTGCATCGACCGATAGGTGCACTCGCCTCGGCCAGCATGTGGATCTTCCTGGTCCATTGGCAGGCGTGGCCTCCACTCGACGAACACCTGCCCCGCGCCGTTGCCTACGTGCTCACCATGGCCATCGGGGTCGCCGTGTGGCGGCTATTCCTACTCTGGCGAACGCTGCTGCCGTGGTGCGCCAGACTCGGCGCGGCGCGGTCACCAAATCGCGGGCGAGCGAGACGGCCGGTGCGGCCCTACTCAGCATCGTGGCGGGGTGCACTCCGACGGAGCGAGCCAACCTCCCGGGACGTCCCGGGCCTCGGTGCAGGTCGGACAACCCAGTCGCACCTGCACCGCGAGGAAGACCCCATCGGCCAGATCGAGGCAGTGCCGGAACGACCCGCCCAACGTGAACGGGCGAGCCGTTGGGAATGACCTCGCCGAAAGACGAGCGAAGGCCACCCTCCGTCGCTGTCGTGTGATGGTTCCACGCGGCGAACATGCGGCCAGAAGGTAGGTCGACGGAGGAACAACCGCTTGCAGGGTCCAAGACGAGCGTTCCCACCTCATCGTCGAGCGTGACGACGGCTCGAACATCATCGGTCAGGAGCGGGAACGCCTGCACGTCTGCCGTGGTGGTGGTGGTGGTGGTGGGCGCCAAGGCAGTTGTCGGCGACTCCGAGAAGGTGCCAGGTCGAGCCGAGCTGGGTGTCTCGCCGATTGCAACGCTGGAGGCCGCACCGCAACCTGCTCCAACCATGGCGAGCAGTGCAAACAAAGCCGCACAGGTTGGACCGTTGCGCATCACGAATCCCAGTACTTGACGACGTCGATCAGTCCCCATGGATACATCGGATAGTCGAGATGACATACCAACACACGGCGCCGCAGTTGTCCACCCTGACCGACGTGTCGCGGTGCCGCGGTGTCGCAGCCTTGGAACGAAGGGGCGATCAGACGCGCCGCGGACGGTTGGATTGGGGCTGGTGGATAGTGCCGTCGGGTTTGGTGAAGATGGGTTGTTGATCGGGGTCTAGCTCCACGCTCCATCGTTTCGTGTGGAGGAAGACGTGGTGCCATCGGCACAGGAGTATGCCGTTGTTTATCGAGGTGGGGCCGCCGTTTTCCCAGTGGATGCAGTGGTGGATGTCGCACCAGCCGGGTGGTCGGTGGCAGTGGGGGAACCGGCAGTGTCGGTCTCGCAACCGAATGGCCCCAGCAATGGGTTCTGGCCAGATTCTGGTGGCCTGTCCGATGTCGAGGATCTCGCTTCGGGCGCCGAGCACGATGCGAGTGAAGCTGGCATCGCACAACGCTTCGACCGGGAGGGGGGCTTCGGGGTGGAAGCTCCCGTCGGGATCGAGCCGCAGGACCAGGTTCACGTGGTGGCGGTCGGAGCGGGACCGGCAGCCGGGTTCGCGACGCAGTGCGTTGGCGGCCAGGTCGACCAGTGCCTGACCTCGCATAGCGGAGATGTTCAACGTCTGCGAGCCAGGGTCGCCGTCTCGTTTGGCCTGAAGGTAGCGGGCGATTCCCGCGTCGAAGACCTGGTTGAGGAGCTGCCCGTCTTGGGGGCTGAGGTCCCCTTCGAGGTGCCAGCGCCCCTCGAATGTCTCGGTGAGGTGGACGGTTCCGGTTCGGGCAGCGCAAGGTCGGCCGGGTCGGGGCTGTCTACCGCGTTGGCGGCGGCGATCCAGGCTTGGGTGGCGGTGACCAGCTCGTCGATGGAATCCAAGCCGACCAGCATCTCGTCGATGTGGTCGTCGTAGTGGGCTTCGGCTTTCGCCCGACAAGCGGTCAACAACCGGATCTGGGTCTCGTTCAACAACCCGGCGTGGGCGACGGCTTGGCTGTGGGCCATCTTCTCGAGGTGACGAGCCTGCCGCAACAGCTGCTGGGCCCGCCCCCGAGAGTCCCCCGTGTGGAAGGCCAGCCACTGACTGGGCGAGCTGAACCCCTCTTCGGCCCAGCCGCCGCTGCGTTCACTGGACAAGGCCACCGACCGTAGCAATGCTTGGGCAAGGTTGATCAGCAGTTGGGCTTCGCCGGCCAGCTCGGGTTGATAACAACACGGATCCTGGGTCCGAATATCGTGACGGAGCTGCTCAATGAAAGTTCCGTACCGCGCCGCCAACATAAAATCCATGTTAGTCAAGTGAGGTGAGAAACACCAGGGAATCGAGACAACTACAGGAGGTTTCTACCCGGGATTCAGCTGACCTTCTTGTTAAATGAAGTTGTGGAAGGAAGGGCTAGTCGGTTACCCATCAACCCGCCGGTGGAGAGCCCCAGCAGTTGGGTCAAGGTGCGCTCTTTCACTTCCGGACCGGCCTGGTGCTCGATCAGCCAACCCGGTCCTCGGCCTCCTCGTCCATCATCCAGCACCCCGGGCGGTGCTCGTTCGCAGGCCGACCCGCCGGGGCCTTTCTCCCACATTCGGAACGAATCGGCGCCGAATCGGCGGAGGGCCCTAGCGGCGATTCGGTGTCGATTCGGTGCGAGCCGTCCGAAACCTGGTCAGGGAGTCTCGGCGCTCGCTGCGACAGTCGCGCCACCGGCCTGTTGTTTCGCCGGCCTGTTGTTTCGCCGGGAGGGCAGGCTCAGTGCGAAGGTTCGCTGGCCCGGTCGATGTTGAGGGTGGCCAGCAGGTCCTCGTGCATTTCGAACCACACGGTGTGGTAGCTGGCGATCATAGGTTTGGTGAACCATTCGGTCTCACCGGCTTGGACCTTGGCCAGGGCGCCGGACAAGCGACCCGAGTAGCCGTCGAACCGGACCAGATGCTGGCCCAGGCGAGCGCAGATGGGCTGCACCTGGCTATCCAGCTCGGCCAGACGGGCGATGACCTTGGCGTCGTAGCTGACATCGGCGTGGTCGTTGAGGGTCTGGGAGTCGCTCATCTGCCAGTCGGTGCACACCGCCAGCATCTGCAGGTTCAGGGCCAGGAACTCCCGGTAGCAGCCTTTTACCTCGTCACGGCAACCGGCCTGATCCAGCTCGGCGGCCAGCTGCCGCTCCCCCTCGGCCCGGCCTTCGGCGGTGAGTGACCAACCGCTGATGCGGCCGTCGCGGTACTGGGCCAACCCGCCCTCGGCGTAGCCCTTGAGCGCGGCTTCGACGTCATCGACAGCCAGGCCGACCAGCTCGGCCACTTTGTCAGCGGCCTTGAAACCGACCAGGCGCAGACCGTGCAGCACCAGCAGGGAAGGCGGGGTCGTGGTGGTCATGGCCGGGGACGTTACTCAGGGCTCGGCGGCGGAGAAAAGCACACCGTCGCTCGGCTGAGCACTCCCAGGTTCGCCACGACCGAGTCCCTGGGCCCGGCGTTGGGCTGCCCGACGCACCAGAACCGGGTACCCGAACAACCACAGCACCGCGAAGATGGCCCATTGGCCGGCGTAGCCACGATGGGAGCCTTCATCGGGCGGTGGGGGCGGGACCACCGCCGGGAAGGTCTCGCCGGTGGCCGGCGCCTGGGCTTGGAGCTGCAGATACACCCCCAACAGTTGCGGTTCCACCTGCTGCTGGAGCCGACCCAGATCGACCCTGGCCAAGACCTCAAGCTCGGGTCCGACCGTGTCCACGGAGCCCAGCGCCCCCCTGGTCTCACCCGGCAGGGCCAGGCCGGTCACTATCACCGTCCCCCCAGGAGCGTCGGCCCCGGCCGGCAACTGCGGGGTGGTGTCGGAGGAGGGGACCCAGCCCCGGTTAACCACCACCGCCAGCGCAGGATCAGCGGCCAGCTGCAACGGGGTCAGCACCCAAGCCCCGGGGTGGCCGTCGAGGCTGCGGGAGCGGACGAACACCTCGTCGGCGACCAGGTAGGTTCCCTCGGCCCGCAGGAGCCGAAAACGGGCCGCGGCGACCTGATCGGGGCCCGCCCCTGGTGGTACCACCGCGGCGACGTCGACCTGGGGCTGCAGGGTCCGTTCGGCGTAGAGGCGGTTGCGGTCCTGTTTGTCCTGCAGGCGGGAAAGCTGCCAGAAACAAGCCAAAACCATGACCGCCAGGGCAACCAACGCCAGCAGGTGTCCCACCAACCAGCGGGGTTCCCACACGAAGCGGTAGGAGACCGGCAGGGCCGTCGCCGGTTTGGGCACGACGGCCAGGCTAGGTCCGTCCAAGCAGAGGGGACGAGTTCGGACGGCCAGCAGCCATCTGCATGCTCATATCGGCGATTCGAATTCGGCAACGCGTTGGGCCGCCTTAAGGGCTCCCTGTGCCCGCGACTACCGTCTCCCGGCATGTCGAACGTGCTGCAGTCCCTGCCGGTGGGCGAACGGGTTGGCATCGCTTTTTCCGGCGGTCTCGACACCAGCGCGGCGGTGGGCTGGATTCGTCACCACGGTGCCATCCCCTGCGCCTACACCGCCGACCTGGGCCAAGTCGACGAGGAGGACCTCGGCGCGGTCATCGAACGGGCTCGGCTCTACGGCGCCGAGCTGGCTCGGCTCATCGATTGCCGGGAGTTGCTGGTGCAAGAAGGTCTGGTCGCCCTGCAATGCGGTGCCTTCCACATCGCCACTGCCGGCAAGGCCTATTTCAACACCACCCCCCTGGGACGGGCCGTCACCGGCACCCTGCTGGTGCAGGCCATGCGGGAAGACGGGGTGGACATCTGGGGCGACGGATCCACCTACAAGGGCAACGACATCGAGCGCTTCTACCGCTACGGGCTGTTGGTCAACGCCAAGCTACGCATCTACAAGCCCTGGCTCGACAACGCCTTCGTGACCTATTTGGGTGGGCGGGCGGAGATGAGCGCCTGGTTGCAAGCCCACGATTTCCCGTATCGATCCTCGGCGGAGAAGGCCTATTCCACCGACGCCAACATCTGGGGCGCCACCCATGAGGCCAAGCAGCTGGAGTACCTGGGCCAATCCATGGACCTCATCGAGCCGATCATGGGGGTGGCCCATTGGAACGAATCAGTGCCAATTCGGCCCGAAGAGGTGTCAGTGCGCTTCCATGAGGGCTGGCCGGTGGCCATCAACGGCGCCGAGTTCGCCACCCCCACCGAGCTGGTGATGACGGCCAACAGCATCGGAGGGCGCCATGGGCTGGGGATGAGCGACCAGATCGAAAACCGAATCATCGAAGCCAAGAGCCGCGGCATCTACGAAGCCCCCGGCATGGCCCTGCTGCACATCTGCTACGAGCGACTGGTTTCCGCCATCCACAACGAAGCCACCGTGGACAACTACCGGACCATGGGCCGCCGCTTGGGGCGCCTGCTCTATGAGGGTCGGTGGTTCGATCCCCAATCGCTGATGCTGCGCGAGCCCCTGCAGCGCTGGGTCGGCGCCGCCATCACCGGGGAGGTGACCCTGCGGCTGCGTCGGGGCGACGACTACACCGTGTTGGACACCGTCGGCCCCCATCTCACCTACCAGCCGGAGCGGTTGTCCATGGAGCGGGTCGAAGACGCGGCCTTCGGACCCGCGGACCGGGTGGGCCAGCTCACCATGCGCAACCTCGACATCGCTGACTCCCGGGCCAAGCTTGAGGTGTATCGCCGGGCCGGCACCCTCAGCCCCGCCGCCTCCGGTGAGCTCGGCCTGCTCGGTGCCGGCGAGGACGACGGCCCCACCGAAACCAGCTGAGCCCATGGGTTGGGCTGACGCCATCGCCGACGTGGGCCTGGCTGTGACCTGTGGGGGCGATTCCCACCAGCTGCGCTGGAGCGGTGGGCGAATCCGGGCCGAAGCCCATCGCGACCTAGCCGGCGAGGAGGCGCTGGTGGCGCTGGGCGCCACGCCGGCCGAGTGCGTGACCGCCGTGCAGCTGTGGCGGGCGGCACTGGCCGATGGCGGGTTCCTGGCCGAATGGTGCGAAATCGACCTCGACGAACCCGTCTATCGCCATCAGCTGCGAGTGGCCATGCACCGGCTGCGCACGGAGGGGGTGCAGGACCTGTTGCGGGGCCTTCCCCCCCGAAGGGCCCAGGCCATGGGCACCTTCCTGCTCCGCTTTCCCCAGGAATGGGTGGACCGGGCCGCCCTGGGGGTGGTGCGGGCCAGCCGCAGTCTGCCGCCCCAGGACCCTGGCCACCGCGCCATTCGCCGCGCCGTGCAAGTACGGGCCCGCAGTGCTTTCGTGGCCAGCCTGGCCGGTTGGGCGGCGGTGGTGCGCCCCGCCGCCCTGGTCCGCTTCGATTGCCTGGTCGGCCCCTGGGGAACCACCCCCCAGGTAGCGGGCATACTGGACGGTACGGCAAGCTGGTGTCGGATCACGCTCGGCCCGCAGTGGTTGCTCGACGTTTGGGGACCCGGCCGCGCCCTCGACCGGGCCGGGCAACTGGTGTTGTCCGCCCAGGGGGATCGTGTGGTTTGGCGCCTCGGACCGCAAGGCCGCCACCAGGCCGCGGTAGTGGCCGGCGCCGCCCCTTAACCAGCCTGAAGGGCGGCCAGGGCCTCGTCGAAGGTGGCCACACCCACGACCTTGATGCGTCCGGCGGCCACCCAGGTGACCAGGTCGGCCTGCGGGGCGGGGGCCAAGAACACATCAGCGTCGGCGGCGATGGCCGCGTGCAGTTTCTGAACGATGCCGCCGATCTCGCCTACCTGACCACCCAGGGCCAGGGTGCCGGTGCCGGTGATGTGGCGCCCGGCGGCGAGATCCTCGGGTGAGAGCAGGTCATAGACGGTGAGGGCGGTGAGCAGCCCGGCCGAGGGTCCACCCACCTCTCCCCCGTCGACCTCGACGTCGATGGGCAGCTCGAAGCGCAGGTTGGCGGTGGCGATTCCCACCCCCAACCCCAGCCGCCCGGTGGCTTCGAGCAGCCGCAGCTCGACGGTCTCGGTCCGGGTCGCCCCGGACTGCGCCCGCACCGTCAACTCCGCCGTTGCTGTCCCGGTGGCTGTCTCCGTCGCGGTCCCGGCCGCCTTGGCCAACGCCGCCCGCAGATCGGTGTCGGTGGCGATGGAGGCACCGTCCACCGTGGTGATCACCTCGCCTACCTGCAGGTGGCCCTGCGCCGGGGCACCCGGTTGGACGGCGGTTACCAACGCCCCGTCACCGGAGATGATCACGTTGTGGCCAAGCGCCCGCTCGGCCACGGCCACCGCCACCTGGCTGGCATCCACGAAGGCGGCGCGTTGTTCTTCGTAGAACTCCGCGCCGTCCTTATTGGGGGGGATGACCAGGTCCCTAGCCACAATGGGATCCAGCGAGTCACCCAGGTTGTGGCGGAACCAGCCGGCCATGGTCAGGTTGGTGGCCCGCACGGTGAGCCCGCTGTAGGTACCGCTCAGCGCAGTGGGCTCGGCCCCCTCTTCGACCGCGCCGGTGGCGGGCGGCACCGACACCGCCGCGTTGAGCGAGATGAGCCCACCCGGGGTGAGCACAAGGTAGGGCAGGTGGATGGCTCCAGCCAGCACCGCGGCAGCCGCCACGGTCACGTAACCCAGGCGGCGGCGGAGGCGCCGGGCCACCATGGGCCGCTCCACCGGGATCCAACGGGCGGCGAACGCAGCCACCAGGGCCACCACGCCCAGGCCCATCAGCAGACCGGCGATGCTGTCAGTGAGCAGATGCCAACGCAACAACACCACCGCCGCCGCGACGGCCACAGGGGCG
>JANPEN010000595.1:0-4817 GCA_031422955.1 Acidimicrobiia bacterium | reverse complement strand
GAACCGTCCATGCGTCCTCCTAGAAGGCGTTGTGCCGAGGTGACCGATGCCACCAGCGACGTTGGACACAGTCTAGGTCGAGACATCGGGCCTAGTTCATCTCATTGGTGCCATCCTGGCGCGGCGAACCGGTTGGCCAGGCCCGGGTCCCGCGGCCAGGCGAAAACTGATCAACCTCAGTGCATTGAAGCGGTGGTTTCCGAGATCATCTGCGGGTCGAGCTTCACATCGATGAGGACCACGCCGTGACGAGCGGCCACCGCCTCCGCGGCCAGCGCCAACTCGTCCAGGTTGTGCACCGTCACCCCGACCGCGCCCATGGCTTGGGCCACATCGGCGAAGGCCGGCCAACGCTGCAAGGAAAGGCTGGGGTCCATGTTCTTGTTGTGGAACTGGATGTGCTCGGCGCCGTAGCTGCCGTCGTCGTAGAGCACGATGATCAGATCGAGCCCGGCCTGAACCGCGGTGTTCAACTCGACCAGGCCGCCCATCATGAACCCGCCGTCCCCGGCTAGCAGCACGGTGGTCTGGTCGGGCCGACCCACTGCGGCCCCGATGGCGTGGCCCAGACCCAACCCGATGGAACCAAAGGAGGTCGAGGTCACGAAGGCCATCGGGTCAGAAGGGGTGATGCGCAAGGCGTTGAGCATGTAGCGCCCACCGTCGACCACCACGGTCCGGGGGGTGGGCAGCAGGGCGTTCAGGCGCAGGGTCAAGGTGCGGGGGTCCACCGTGGTGTCGGTGCTGCGATCCACGAACTCCCCGGCCGGGGCGAAGTCGCGCAGGCGCCGTTCCAGCTCGGGCGAACGCGAGCCTGAGGGTTTGTGCTCGGCCTCATCCAGCCAGCTGACGATGGTGTCAGCCACCCGGGTGGCGTCTCCCACCACCGCGGCGTCGACCCGAGACAACAGCCCAATGCGGCTGGGGTCGATGTCGACATGCACCACCGCCTTGCCCGCCAGCAGCGAACCGCTGTAGGTGGTCATGTCGTTGAGCCCAGCCCCGAAGGCGACGATGCAATCGGCGCTGGCGATGACCTCGGATGCCACCGTGGTGGCCAACGTGCCGAAGATGCCCAGATCAAAGGGATCACCCCGGAACAGCCCGTTGCCCATGAGCGTGGTCGCCACCGGCGCGCCGAGGCGGGTAGCCAGGCGGGTCAAGGCGTCTCCGGCGCCGGAGAGCACCGCCCCTCGGCCGGCCAGGATCAGGGGCCGGGTGGCGGAGGCGATGATGCCGACCGCTCGGTCCAAGGCAACCGGGTCAGGGGCCAAGCCCAAGGCGGTGGGCTCGACCATGGCCCGCGCTTCGAGTTCGACGTCTTCGAACTCGATGTCGTAGGCGATGTCCAACACGATGGGCCGGCGTTCGGCTTGGGCCCTGCGCATGGCCTGGGCCACATCGGCGGCGATGGTGGCCCCCGCCCGGATGGGCTCGAATCCGGCGCCGGTGGCCAAGACCAGCTCCCGTTGGCCGATCTTCTGCAGATGATGACGATCGACCAGAGCAGTGTCACCGCACACCAACAGCAGGGGCGTGTTGCTGCGCACCCCCTCGACCAGGGCGGTGATGGTGTTCGTGAGCCCCGGCCCGTGGGTGACGGTGGCCACCCCCACCCTGGCGGTGACCCTGGCGAAGCCGATGGCCATCTGCACTGCGGAGGATTCATGGGCGGCGGCGAGGTAGCGCACCCCGTGGTTGCGGACCATTGAATCCACAATGAACACGTTGGCGTCGCCCACCACCCCGAAGCAGGTGTCGACCCCCTGGTCGTGCAAGGCCTGGGCGATGGCGTCGTGACCCTTCATGGTGTGCTCCCCTACGTCGAGTTCCCCGCCGAACCTACCGCTTGGTCGCGGCGCCGGGGCGGGGTCCGGTAAGGTTCGGCTCCGATTCTCATGGCTTTGACGACCACTCCACCGGCCGAGCTTCCCGCGTCGTCCCTGCGCCAGCCGCCGAACCAGCAGCGCCACCGCCTGCTGGCCGCCCTGTTCACCGCCACCGGCTTTGCTGCCCTCACCCTGCAAGTGGTGTGGCAGCGGCTCATCTCGCTGCATTCGGGCGTCGATCTCGCCTCCACCACCACCGTGGTGGCCGCCTTCCTGGCCGGCCTGGGCTTGGGCAGTCTGGCCGCCGGGCGATTAGCGGATCGTCTCGGTCCTCGTTCGTCGCTCCTCGTCTTCGCCGGAGCCAACGTCGCCATTGCCGCCATCGCCTCCGTGAGCACCTGGCTCTTCTACGACCTCTATGAGGCGGCGGCCCCCAGCCTGGGCTCCCCCTGGGCCTCCTTTGCCTTCAACGCCGCCATGGTGGTGGTGCCCACCGCCCTCATGGGACTTTCGCTGCCCCTGTTGACCAAAGGGGTGGTCCAATCTCTCGACAACGCGGGGGCGGTGGTGGGGCGCTTATACGCCCTCAACACGGTGGGGGCGGCGGCCGGGGCGGCCGTCACCGGTTGGCTGTTGTTGGGCAACTTGGGGTTCGTGACCGTCACCCGCCTGGCGGGTTTGATCTATCTGCTCGTGGGCGCCGCGGTGCTGTTCATCGTGGGATCCTTTCGACCCGAAGCTGTTTCCGCTCAGCCCCCGGTGGACACGGGGCTGGCCACCGGGGCCGGTTCAGGGTCGGGGCCAGAGCCGGGGGCCGGGCCACACCGCGGCGGAGCCATCTGGCCCTGGGTGTTGGCCTACGCCGGCACCGGTGCCATCGCACTTGGCCTCGAACAGGTCTTTTTTCGTTTGGTTGACGCGGTGATGCGGTCTAACTCCTACAGCTTCGCCCACGTGTTGTCGTTGTATCTGGCCCTCTTCGGGATCGGCGCGGCGGTGGGCTCCCGCCTAGTGCGCCGCGGGCTGGATCCGCGTCGCGGCTTCCTGTTGATGCAAGGGGTGGTGGCCGCCTCCGCCTTGGCCGGCCTGGTCGTGCTCACCCGCGTCTTGCCCGCCGTCGGTCTCGGTGGGCCGATGGCAGACTATTTCGGCACCGACGGCTTCAACGTCGGCTTCACGCAGCTCTCATCAGCTCGGGGTTTCGCCGCTTTTCTGTTCGCTTATCTTGGCGTCCCGCTGTTGTTGATGGCGGTGCCGGTGTTGGCCGCGGGGGCTTCCTATCCGTGCATCCAGGCCACCGTCAGCGATCGGTTCGAGCAGTTGGGCCGGCGCACCGGCACGCTGCTGTTCGCCAACGTGGTCGGCAACGTGGTGGGGACCTTGCTGAGTGGTTTCGTGCTCATCGACTGGTTGGGCACGGCCGGCACCCTGCGGCTGTTGGGTGCGGTGCTGGGCGCGGGGGTAGCCCTGGCTGCGCTCAGCGGTGCCGACCGACGCCACCTCGGCGCCGGGTCCCGCTTCGGCGGTGTCCGGGTCGGAGCCCGGGTGGGGGCGACCGCCCTGCTGGGCGTAGGCCTGGTCGTGGCGGTACCGTCCAACCACCAGCTGTGGGCTCAGCTGCACGGTGTCGGTACCGACCAGCTGTGGCTAGAGGAACAGCGCAGTTGCACCGTGACCCTCAAGGCGAAGGAAACCGGCAGCGACATCCTCCACATCAACGCCTCCTCCCAGAACGGCTATCCCTTCGACGACTTCCACGTCCTCATCGGGCTGGTGCCGACGTTGGTCCACCCCACCCCCCGCCGTGCGCTCGCAATCGGGCTGGGCATCGGAGCCACCGCCTACGCCATGACCAGCGAACCGCGGGTCGAACGTATCGACACCGTGGAGTTGTGCGGGGGTCAGTACCCGCTCCTGCGACGCTTGGCTGCGGACCACGCCCCCGAGCTGCGCAGGTTCTTCGCCGATCCTCGGGTGGTGACCAAAGTTGGTGATGGCCGCAAGTTCCTCCTCGTCGAAAGCAATCGCTACGACGTGGTCACGGTGGACACCTTGCGGCCTCAGAGCGGCTACTCGGGCAGCCTCTACTCGGTGGAGTTCTACCGTCTGGTCGCGGATCGGCTGGCCGCGGGCGGAATCTTGGCTCAGTGGGTGCCCACCACCCGGGTGCTCAACAGCGTCACCGCGGTGTTCCCTCACGTGGTCACCTTCGGCGTAGCCACCTACGGGGGATCCGGGTTCATGCTGGCTTCCCAGGAACCGTTGCCGCTCGACCCCGTGGTGATTCGGCAACGCTTCGAGGCGATCGCCGCCGAGGCGTACACCCCGGGCCAGCGGGCTGCGCTGCAAGGCTTCGTCGCCAACTTGGTGCCGACCTGCGTCGCCAACGGATCCCTCACGGTGGCACCCAATGAACTCGTGAACCGAGATCTTTTCCCTCGCGACGAGTACTTTTTGAACAACGACCTCGACGTGGCGGCGATGTCGGCCTGCCGTTGAGGGATAGGTACAGTCAACCCCGAGCCAGTCAAACCAACCACCACGAGAACCCATCGAAGGGAATTTTTCCATGCACGTCGGTATGTCGGTCATCTTTCAGAACCCGGGCGAGACCATCCCCGATGCCCAGGTCTACGCCCAGGACCTGGCCCTGGCCCGGCTGGCCGAGCCGCTCGGGTTCGACTCCATCTGGAGCGTCGAGCACCATTTCACCGACTACACGATGTGCCCAGATGTGTTCCAATTCCTCAGCTACATGGCGGCCTGCACCGAGCGGGTGCAGCTGGGTTCAATGGTGTGCGTGCTGCCCTGGCATGACCCCCTGCGGGTGGCTGAAGAGATCGCCATGCTCGACGTGATGTCGGGTGGGCGGGTCATCATCGGCATGGGCCGCGGTACCGGCAGGGTCGAGTTCGAAGGCTTCCGGGTGGACATGCCCGAGGCCCGGGATCGTTTCGCAGAATCGGCGGAAATGGTGCTCACCGGCCT
>JANPEN010000594.1:0-7693 GCA_031422955.1 Acidimicrobiia bacterium | reverse complement strand
GCTGCATCAGAGGTAGCGTGGGATTTGGAAACGCTCCTGGCTGAGGGATCCGTGGAGGAGTTGTTGGATCGAGCCGACACGCTGGCCGACACCATCACGGCGGCCAGGGGCCGCCTGACCGGGCTCGACGGCGACGCATGGGTGGCCCTCATGACCACCACCGCGGCGCTGCACGAGACGTTGTCCCGGGCCGGCAACTACGCCAGCCTGCATGTGGCAACGGACACCGCGGACCCGGTCAAGGGCGCTCGCATGGCCAAGGTCCAAGAACGCAGCACCACCTTGGCCAGCCGGCTGATCTTCTTCGATCTGGAATGGGCGGCCCTCGATGACGCCGCCGCCGAGGCCGTGCTGGGTGACCCCCGGCTGGCTTTTTGCGCCCACCATCTGCGGGCGGCGCGGCGCTACCGACCCCACCTGTTGAGCGAAGCCGAAGAACGCATCGACACCGAGAAATCCCAGACCTCCTCCTCGGCCTGGTCCCGGCTCTTCGGCGAGCTGATCTCCGCCATCGAGGTGCACCTGCCCGACCAAGACTCCACCGAGACCGGCCCGACCAGCCCGGTACGCCTGGAGCAGGGCTTGGCCTTGCTTTCGGACCCCAACCGCGAGGTACGGCAGCGAGCCGCCAAGGCCGTCACCGCGGCGCTGGCCCCGGGGTTACGCAGCCGGGCCTTCATCTTCAACACCTTGCTGTTAGAAGGTTCGATCGAGGACCGTTTGCGCGCCTACCCCACGTGGCTGTCGTCTCGGAACCTGGCCAACGAAGCCTCCGACGCCTCCGTCGATGCCCTCATCCAGGCGGTGATGGCCCGCTACGACCTGCCGCAGCGCTGGTACGCCACCAAGGCCGCCATCTTGGGTGTGGACAAACTGGCCGACTACGACCGCAGCGCCTCGGTGGCGTACTCCGAGGCCGAGTTCAGCTGGAGCGAAGCCAAGCACCTCGTGCTGGACAGCTACGGCAGCTTTTCGCCCCGCCTGGCCGAGGTGGCCAGGCGTTTCTTCGACGAGGCGTGGATCGACGCGCCGCTCAGACCAGCCAAACGGCCGGGCGCTTTCTGCGCATACACGGTGCCCTCCCACCATCCCTACGTGTTGCTCAATTGGACCGCCAAGCGGCGAGACGTGTTGACCCTGGCCCATGAGCTTGGCCACGGGCTACACGCCTATCTGGCCCGTGAACAGGGTATTTTCCACTCCAGCACCCCCCTCACCCTGGCCGAGACGGCCTCCGTCTTCGGCGAAACGGTTACCTTCGGGCGCTTGTTGGCGGACACCACCGACCCGGCTGAACGCTTGGCCCTACTGGCCGAAAGCGTGGAGGGGGCCATCGCCACCGTGTTCCGCCAGACGGCCATGAACCGGTTCGAGCACGCCATCCACACCCACCGGCGCGACGTCGGCGAGCTGTCCATCGACGATTTCGGCCAGCACTGGGCCACGACCCAGCAGGCCATGTTGGGCGACGCCGTCGAGGTAACCGAGGACTACCGCACGTGGTGGAGCTACATCCCCCACTTCATCAACACCCCCGGCTACGTGTACGCCTACGCCTACGGCCAGCTCCTGGCATTGTCGGTCTACCAACGCTATGAAGCCACCGGCGCCGAGTTCGTGCCCCGCTACCTGGAATTGCTGGCGGCGGGCGGCTCAATGCCACCGGAGCGGCTGGCCGCCCTGGTGGACTGCGACCTGACCGATCCCGGTTTCTGGGACGGTGGTCTCGACATCATCGAGGCGCAGATCAACGCCGCCACCGAGGCGGCGCGCCTGGCCGGGCGGCTCTAAGCCTTCCGCCCCGAGCTTCAGGCCAGGGCGGCGACGGTGGCGCTGTCGGCGCTGGTGCCGCTTTCGGCGCGGCGGGCGCTCATGCGCCGGCTGAGCCGACCGAGGCGGTCGACCCTGGTCAACAAGCGAGCCCGGGCCTGCTCGCCCTCCTCGTCCAGACCGACCAGCTCGGGGATGCGCCAGGTGGTCAGGACCATGGGAGCGATGATGCGATCGTGGTGCACGGCCAGGTCGTAGATGCCGGCTCTGGCAATGACCTGGGCGTGGCGATCGAAACCGGGGATGCCCAAACCCGGCATGGCGAAGTCTCGCACGATCTCTTCCAAGGCCATCACGGTGCTGCTGGCATCGGCCTCGAGGCAGGCGGAGACCATGTCCCGGTAGAACATGAAGTGCATGTTCTCGTCGAAAGCAACCCTGGACATGACGTTGTAGCCGGCCGGGTCACCCAGCAGCTTGCCGGTGTTCAGATGCGACACCCGGGTGGCCAACTCTTGAATGGCCAAGTAGCAGAAGCCGTGTTGGGGGCTCTGGGGCTTGGGGGTGTTGCCCCCGGCCACCTGCACCATGCGGCCCCGTTCCAGCTCCCACGGGTCGATCGCCCGGCTAACGGTGAGGTAGTCGCGAATGGCGATGGAGTGGCGACCCTCTTCCGCCGTCCAGCGACGGGTCCAGAACCCGTAGGCATCGTCCTTGCCGAAGACCCGGTCAATGTCGTTGAAGTAATACGGCAGGTTGTCTTCGGTGAGCAGGTTCACGTAGAGGGCGGAACGCGCCGCCTCTCCCAGGCAGGCGCCACCCATATCGGCGTCCTGAGGGCTCCACGAGGCGCCCGGCTCGAAATCTCGACCCCGGCTCCACGGCACCAGCTCGTGCGGAAACCACTCTTTCGACGTGGCCAGGTGACGCTCGACCAAGCGGGCCGCGGTGGGTTCGAGTTCCGACAGCAGTGCGGGGGGGCTGAGTCTCATGGTCCTCCACATCGGACACGTACAGCGGCAAACAACGCTACTCGGCCAACAAGGGTTGGCCGAAAGAAGGTGAGCCGAGAGTTTTAACGGACGCGGCGCCGGTCGCGCCCCACCAATTGGGAGTTTCGACCCCGGCGCGGTCCAAACGGTTACCTCTGCGCTCCAGTCGGTGCTGCCTCAGCGGGCACAGAAGTCGCCAACTTATGACGCACCGCGTCGCTTCAACTACTGTACGATGTCGTCGATCGTCTCGTGCGCCCCCGCCGTTTCAGCCTCCAACCTCGACCTCCCGCTCGATCAGCCGGCAAGGGCCCGCTCTCGCGGCGAGGGCGCCCCTGCGTCGGCCTCATCCGCGCCATTGCCTTGACGTTGGTCGCCACGGCCTGCAGCGTCGCCTCCGATTGGACGAGTTTTCCCGCAGAAGTCACCACCCCGGCGGCCCAGCCCGCCACCACGGCGAACACCTTGCCTACCAACCAGCCCGATCCCAACGGGTGGCGCCCGCTGGGGGAACCCGGCGTCGGAGGCCAGATCACCGGCTTGGCCATCGACCCCCGGGATCCGGATCGAGTGCTGGTCGGCGGGGACCTGCTCGGCGTGGGGTTGTCCGAGGACGGCGGGGAGACCTGGCAGTCCACCTTTGGGCTGGTCAACGCCGAGATGTCCCGTTTCAGCTTTCATCCCACCGTCGAACACGAGATATGGGCGGCCACCATGGGTGGACCCTTCGTCTCCTTCGATGGCGGTCGCAACTGGCAATCGCGCCGGGCAGGCATGCCAGAACCGGTGGCCATTGGCTACTCGGCGCCCATCGAGGAGGTCCTCATCGACCCCTCCGACCCCGATCGGCTGCTGGCCGTGGCCGGCTCGCATCGGGAATGGAACGCGCCGGGAACGTCGGGCTGGGGCGTGGTGTGGGAGTCCACCGATCACGGTGAACACTGGGCGCCACTGGCCACCGTGGGCGAAGGCACCAACATCGTGGACGCCACCTGGCTGGCCGACGGCAGCCTCATGGTCGCCGCCCTCGGGCGTGGCCTCTATCGCTCCAGCGACGGGGGGCGGAGCTGGGAACCCAGCTCGACGGGGCTGCCCCATGCCGCCGTGCGAGAGTTGGCCAGCCATCCCACCAACGCCTCGGTGGCCTGGGTAGCGCTGGGTCCTGCCCTGGTGGAAGGGATCATCAGCCCCGGAGGAGTTTGGAAGTCAACTGACGGCGGGCGTAACTGGCAACCCTCCAGCAACGGGCTCGACCTCAGCCTCACCTCGGAAACCAAGCTCGGCCCCAACGGCTCGGGCCACTCCCGACCGGTCGAGTCGGCCCTGGATTTCGCCCCCCGCTACGAGGTGATCGCGGTGGCCCCCTCGGCGCCGGACACCCTGTTGACCTCCAACCTTGGGTACGGCGGCCAAGCGGTGTTCCGCAGCACCGACGGCGGTGACAGCTGGATCGAGGTCGTCAGCAGCCGCAACTTCAACCGCCCAGCAACCGCCTATGGCACCCCCATCAGCGCCTCGGCCGCCGTCTTCGATCCCCAAAACGATGAGAGAGCGTTGATCGGCAACGACGAGTTCGTGCTGGCCACCGTCGATGGCGGACGCCGCTGGCACGACCTCACCAGCGAGCAGTTCGACGACGGAACCATGGCCGGGCAGGGTTACTCAGGGCTGGTGGCCAACCGCATCGAGTTCGCTCCCGATGGGGCTGAGCTGCTGCTGTGCGGGTTCGACGGCGCCAACCCCCTCGTCTCCCCCGACCGCGGCCAGCGTTGGCGCCGCCCGCTGGCCCCCTCCGATGCCTGGGGTGGCTGCCTCGACGCCGCGTACTCGAAGGCCCAGACCGGGCGCCGCTACGTGCTGTTGGGCCAGGCCGGCATCTTCGGCGGGGTTGCCGTCATCGAGGCAGATCAGCGGTTCCGGGTGCTGGCGGGAGCGGAACGCGGCCTGCCGGAGCGCTACGCCAACCTGGGGGTGTCCGCAGGAGCCATTGAGGTGCTCAGCACCGCGGAGGGCACCGAGACGGTGGCGTTGGCCGTCGGCGGGGTGCTCTACGTCTCCCAGGACGGGGCCAGCACCTTCCAAGCCCGAGAGCCGGGACTGCAGGTCACCCAACTGTGCGCCGATCCGACCCAGCCCGGCCGGCTCTACGTGGCGGGGCCCGAGGGAATGGCGTTGAGCGAAGACGCCGGTGCCAACTTCGAGCCGATGGCGGAAGCGCCCAAGGGGGCCGCCCGGCTGGTACTGGACGCCGCTCGTGGCCGCCTCTACGCCACCGTGTGGCGAACCGAGGGGGCCGGGCTGTGGCGCTGGGAGCAGGGCAACTGGCAGCGCCTGGCCGAGGAGCCATCCGTACACGACATCGCGGTGGACCCCTTCGATCCTTCCCACCTGCTGGTGGCCACCAACGACCACCCCTTCCACGATGTGATTGCCTCGGTGGGGATGCTGGAATCCTTCGACGACGGAGCTACCTGGCAACCCCACAATGAAGGACTAGCCCTACTCCGGGTGGCTACGGTCGCCTTCGACCCGGCCCGGGCCGGTCGGGCCATCATCGGCACCTACGGGCGAGGGTTCTTCGAACGGACACTGCCGTCCTGACCGGTTAGGTCACACGGTCGGGCGGCCGGGTCCTTGGGTCGTCAGGCCGGTTCGAAGGGGTCCTCCAACCGCGAGCTGAGCCGCTCCACCTCGGCCCGCAGCCGGGCCACCTCCCGGCGCAACAGGGCGATCTGCGCTGCGGTGGAGCCTGCGCCATCGGCATCGAAGCGGGGGTCGTCAGGGTCAGTTGCCGGGTCGGCCGTGAGGTCACCACGGCCGTGAGCCCGAGCTGCGCTCACGGCGAGATGGCTGCGCACCGCGGCGGGGGCCTGGTCGGACTCCGGGGGTGATCCGTGGCGCAGCAGGCCCGACCGCAACGCCGCCTCGATGTCGGCAGGCTCGACCCCGAGGAGTCCCAGCACGGTCGTGGCGGTGCAAACGGGTACCCGCACCAGGCCGAGCAAAACGTGGGCGGTCCCCACCTGATCCGCCCCGAGGGTACGGGCCTCCCAGCGGGAACGCTCCAACACCAGGGACGCCGAGGAGGTAAAGGGGGGCCGAACCGATAGCGCCAGGCGGCCGCGGCCCAACAACTCCTCCACCTGCAGCTCGATCTGCTCGGCGTCAAGGCCGCAGCCAGCCAGCGCCTGCTGAGCGGAGCTGCCCGTTCCCCTGGCCAAGCCGACCAACACGTGCTCGGTGCCGATGTAGTGGTGGGCCAGACCGTGCGCGGACGCCTCGGCCTCTTGCAACACCTCACGCGCCCGCGCGTTGAAATGACCGAACACGGCGTCTCCTCACCGCAGCCTACCGGCCGGGGCCGGGACCGGCAGCCCATGCCGGCCAGTCCGTTAGGCTGCCGGCGTGGCTCAGGAGGCGCTCGACACCAGCCCGCCGAATGGGGCGCCCGCCGGAGCTGGCCCAACCGGTCCCCATGCGGCCTCGTTGGCTTCGGCCCGTCTCGAGGTGGAACAGGCGCGCCGCGGCACCGATCGTGACCGCCACGTCGATGCGCTCATGCGGCTGGGGCGCTTGTTAGCCCGCGCCGGCCACTGGGTAGAGGCCGCCGCCGCTTTCGAAGCCGCCGCCGCGCTGGCCGAGGACCCCACAAGCCTGCCCCGCCGCGCCCAGGCGCTGGCCAACGCCGGAGCGGCGCTTTTCCAGGGCGACCAGCCCGATGAGGCGCTGCTGGTCAGCTACCAAGCCAAAGAGGCCTTCGAAGCGCTCGGTGACGTTGCCGCCCAACGCCAGTTGTGGACCAACTGCGCAGTGATCCATCGCCATCTGGTCCAGCCCCAACCGGCCCGGTTGGCGGCCCAACGGGCCGAAGCCCTCTTCCCGGCCGGTGCCGCGGACCCCGACCTGATCGATATGCAGATGCTGCAAGCGGAGCTGGCCACCGAGGCCGGCGAGTTGGTCCTCGCCCAGACCCACGCCGAGGCGGCTCTGCAGGGGGCCCGCCAGTTAGGCGACCGTGCCTTGATCGGCCGACAGCTCGAGCAGCTCAGCACCCTCGTGCTGGAGACCCAGGGCCCGGCGGCGGCGTTGCCGCGCTGCTTCGAGACCTTCACCCACTATCGGCAGCTCGGCGATGAGCCCGGCGAGTACCGGGCCACGCTGCAGTTGGCCCTCGTCTACCAGCACCTTGGCCGTTGGCCGGACTCGCTG
Organism: Acidimicrobiia bacterium; assembly: GCA_031422955.1. Classification (GTDB taxonomy): domain Bacteria; phylum Actinomycetota; class Acidimicrobiia; order Acidimicrobiales; family CAIXPF01; genus CAIXPF01. Next base: position 722 of record JANPEN010000594.1, on the reverse strand, counting down.
GCGGCCCTGACCGACGCCCAGAAAAAGGTCAACCATCACGGCTCCAACCGCGACACACCGATGCTGGCGGCCAGCTTGGCGGCCAGCCATGTGGCCATGGGGCAGTTCCCCGCCGCCGCCCGCCAGGCCCAAGTCGCGGTGGCCGGCTACCGGGCCGTGGGCGATGGGCTGGGGCTGGGACGGGCTCTGGTCACCCTCGGCCAGTGCGTGGAGGCAGCCGGTGATCCCAGCACCGCGAAGATGCTGTGGCGAGAGGCACTGACGTTGCTCGATTGCGTCGACCCCGAGGGGGCCGAGGCGGCCCGACAGCTGCTCGGCTCGGGCTGAAGCCCAAGAATTGCGCCTATTTCTCGGCGATGGGATCGTTGCCGATGCCGGTGATCTGGTCGGACTTGGTGGGACGCTGGAAAGCCAGCACGAAGTCCACCGGAGCCGGCTGGCCCTCCACGGCAGGGGCACCGAACTCGGCCGTGACCACGATGTTGCGGCCCAGCTTGGACCAAGCCCCGAACCAGGATTTGTCCCGCTTGGCCTGGGGCTCCTGGATCTCGGACCAACCCTGGGCGGTGAGCACCTTGCTGTAGGCGTTCACCACCGAGGAGGGGCTGGCCCCTTCCAGGCTGAAGGACTCGGTCTGCACCAAGTCGACCGTGCGCTTTTCTTTGGCGGTGGCGTTAGGCGGTCGGTACAGCTCGTTGAAGCGGATCTCCTGGAAACGTTCG
>JANPEN010000593.1:0-6047 GCA_031422955.1 Acidimicrobiia bacterium | reverse complement strand
GGGCTATGTGGCCATGACGCCGGACTGCTTCCACCGTCAGGGCGCCGGTTTCGCGGTGGACCGCACCGGTCCCGAGGCAGTCGGGGAGGGCATCGGCAAGGCCACCAAACATGACGCCGAGCTGGGCGTTTCCGATCTGGGGGCGGCGCTCACCCACCTGCGGGGGCTGAGCGAGGTGGGCGGGGGCAAGGTCGGGGTGACCGGTTTCTGCTTCGGCGGGCTGATGACCTACCTGGTGGCCAAGAACTTCAATCCCGACGCAGCGGTGTCCTACTACGGCTCCAACATCGCCAACCTGCTTGATGGGGTGACAGAGCAGCTCACCTGTCCGGTGCTGTTCCATTTCGGGGACAACGATCCGTTCCTGCCCAACAGCGACGTAGACAAGATCCGTGAGGCCACCGCCGCCATGGACAACGTGACCGTGCGCCAGTACTGGATGGCCGGTCACGCTTTCGATAACGCCTTCGCCCCCTTCTACCAGCCCTACCAGGCCAACGAAGCGTGGGGGCACACGGCCGCCTTCTTCGCTCGCCACCTGGGCTGATCGAACATAGCTGCCATGCATTTCAACGTCGAAGACCACCCAGGGCTACGACCGCCGGGGTTCCGCCATTCCCTCTACGGCGCCCTGGTCACCCCCCGGCCCATCGGTTGGATCTCCACCGTGTCCGCGAGCGGCACCATCAACCTGGCCCCGTTCAGCTTCTTCAACCTCATCGCTAGTGACCCGCTGTGTTGCATGTACTGCGCCAACGGCGACCACCTCGCTGGCGGGCCCAAGGATTCCCTCGCCAACGTGCGTGAGGTGGGCGAGTTCGTGTTCAACCTGTGCACCTGGGACCTGCGTGAGCAGATGAACCTGACCGCGGCCAACTCGCCGCGCGACGTCAATGAGATGGCCGCCGCCGGCCTGACCGCGGCGGACTCGGTGTCGGTGCGCCCGCCCCGGGTGGCGGCGTCCCCTATTGCCTTGGAGTGCACCGTGTTCGACATTGTCGAGCTGCCCTCTAGCGACACGTTGACCAACACGATGATCATGGGCAGGGTGCAGGTGGTCCACATCGCAGACGAGGTCATCGTCGACGGGATGATCGACTTTGCTCGGATGCGGGCGCTGGGCCGGCTCGGTTACAACGATTACACCGTGGTGGACAACGTCTTCACCATGGTACGGCCGGACTGAAGTCGGCGGGTACAGAAGAAGGCGGGTACAGAAAGAAGGCGGGTATGGAAGAAACTGGCGTGTTGGGTTCGTTTCCCTTGCAGGATCTGCATGTGCTCGACCTGACCGTGGCCAGGGCGGGGCCCACCGCGGTACGCCAGCTGGCGGACTGGGGGGCGCAGGTAATCCGGGTCGAGCCGCCTCCGGGCGAAGGTAACGACGAGTTGTCCGGCGCCCGTCAAGGCTCGGATTTCCAGAACCTGCACCGCAACAAGCGCAGCCTCACCCTCGACCTCAAGACCGCCGCCGGCCGGGAGGTGTTCTACGTGCTGGCTCGACGGGCCGATGTGGTGGTGGAGAACTGGCGTCCGCCGGTCAAGCACCGCCTCGGGGTGGACTATGAGACCTTGCGGGCACTCAACCCCCGGCTGGTCTACGCCAGCATCTCCGGCTTTGGCCAGGACGGGCCCTACGCCGAACGGGGCGGGGTCGACCAGATCGCCCAGGGTCTGGGCGGGCTGATGAGCATCACCGGGCTGGCCGGCCAGGGGCCGGTTCGGGTCGGCATCCCGGTGGCGGATCTGTCGGCCGGTCTTTACGCCGCCATCGGTGTGTTGGTTGCGCTACACGAACGTGAACGCAGCGGGGTGGGGCGCTGGGTGCAGACCTCCCTGTTGGAGTCAATGGTGGCCATGTTGGACTTCCAGGCCACCCGCTGGACGGTGGACGGTGAGGTCCCGCCCCAGGCCGGCAACGACCATCCCACCGGCATCCCCATGGGTTGTTTCGCCACCCTGGACGGCCATATCAACATCGCGGGGTCAGCCGGGCGCTTATGGCGGGGGTTCTGTGCCGCCGTGGACGCGGTGCAGTGGTTGGAAGATCCCCGTTTCGCCAATGCCCGGCTGCGTTCAGCCAATCGGGCCGAGCTGAACGCTCTCATAGCGGTCAGGTTGGCCCTGCGTACCACCGCCGACTGGGTGGAAGCGATGAGTGCCCACGGGGTGCCGGCTGGGCCGGTTAACGACATCGCCCAAACCTTCGCGGATCCTCAGGTGCAACATCTGGGCCTGATCAACCCAGTCCAACACGGAAGGCTCGGTTCCCTCGACCTGGTCCGCAACGCGGTGACCATGGGTGCGGGAGCGGCGGGGCCCGACCCCGTGCCCACCGTGCGTACGCCCAGCCCGGAGCTGGGTGAGCACAGCGAGGCTGTCCTACGGGAGGCGGGTTTCAGCGCCGAACAGATCGCGGATCTGCGTGCGCAGGGCGTGGTGTAGCAGGCTGACTGGCCATGACGGAGATCTCCCTTCCCACCGACAAGATGGCGGCCCGTGTCGAGGACGGCATCGGCTGGATGACGTACAACAACCCGGCCCGTCTCAACGCCATGTCGCTGGAGATGCAACAGTCGGTGCCTATCATCCTCGGCGCGTTCCAGGCCGATCCCACCGTGCGGGTGGTGGTGGTGCAAGGGGCGGGAGGCAAGGCCTTCGTGTCCGGGGCCGACATCTCCGAGTTCGGTGAGAAGCGCACGGCCCCTGAAGCCCGCGCCATCTACGACGAAGCGGCGGCCAACGCCGGGCGCGCCTGGAATGGGGTGGAGAAGCCAATCCTGGCCATGATCGACGGCTACTGCATCGGCGGGGGCATGCTGACCGCCCTGTCCACCGATGTACGGATCTGCTCGGAGCCCAGCCAGTTCGGTGTGCCCGCCGCCCGTTTAGGGTTGGGTTACGGCTACGCCGGGGTCGAAAAGCTCACCGCCGTGGTCGGCCCGGCCTGGACGGCGGAGATCCTGTTCTCGGCCCGCCGGCTGAGCTCGGCCGAGGCCCTCCGCATTGGCCTGGTCAACCGGGTGGTGGCCAAAGAAGATCTGGAGGCCACCGTGCGGGAGCTGGCCGCCCAGATCGCCGCCAACGCCCCCCTCACCATCCGCGCCGCCAAAGCCGCCCTCCGAGAAACCCAAAAAGACGCGGCCCGTCGCGATATGGACCGTGTCGCCGCCCTCGTCGAGGAATGTTTCCGCTCAAAGGACTACGTCGAAGGTCAGCAAGCCTTCCTAGAAAAGCGCTCTCCCAACTTCAACGGCGCCTGAGGGCTGTGTTTGTTGCCGTGCTTGCTGTCGCCTGTGCTTGTTGCCCACCTCGCTGTCGCTCGGTGGGTGTCGACGGTTCGCTGGCGCTCACTCGCCGACCTGGCGCACTCCCGGGTTGTGCAAGCACCGCTCCCCAGCCCGGGCGGTGGGGCGCCAGCGCTGGCCGTTATCCGGTGGGGGCACCGGCGGGACCCGGTCGGGAGTGCTTGCGTCCGCGGCGGGTTCTCCCGGAGCCCTCTGGTCGCGCCGGCCCGTTCGCCCAAGCTTGTCCCGGGCCTCAGTGCCCACGCCGCTCTGGTTGGTTGCTGGCGTGGGAACAACCTCCGCGCTGGCGCCGCAGGGCGTGCTGGGGAACCCGGTGTGCATGACGGGTGGCGGCGTCAGGTCGGCGTGTGAGCGCTAGCGAGCCGTCGACACTCGGTGACCGACAGGGAGCCGAGCAGCAAGCATTTTGCCTGTTTCGCGGCTGGGCTTGGTTGGTTGGCAGGGCTGGGCGGCGGGGTCGGTTTGGCGTGGCCGGCCCGCCGCCGCGCCCAACGTGGTCGCCCAAGCTGATCGCACGCTGCAGTGCCCTGACTGGTCTGGTTCGTGTCGGCGTGGGAACAACCTCCGCGCTGGCGCCGCAGGGCGTGCTGGGGAACCCGGTGTGCATGACGGGTGGCGGCGTCAGGTCGGCGTGTGAGCGCTAGCGAGCGGTCGACACCCGGCGACCGACAGGGAGCCGAGCAGCAAAAACAGCATCTCTGAGCGGACGGGTCAGCTGCGGAAGCTCTTGCGGGCTCCGGCGGGGTTGGGGTTGGGGCCGTAGTACCCGGACGTGAAACCGGGCTCGTGGTTGAAGGCAACTGCGTCGGCGTCGGCCACCAAGCGGCGTTGCAGCTCGACCAGCTGATCCTCGGCGGCGTAGTCAAAGGGGTCTTCTAGAAGGTTCTCGATGGCGTCGGCGTTGCCGGCGACGTGTTCGATCTGCCAGCGGATCGTTCGACGCAGTCCCGCGATCGGGTCGACGATGTCCCGGTAGCCGAGTTCGTGGCGGATAAGGCTGGCGTCCACCATGCGGTGATGGGCGGTGTCGTGCTGCAGCATCGAGCGGGCCGGGCGGGCGGCGGCGTGGGGCATGCTCACTAGCTCCATGCGGTGGCCGGCCTCGTCCATGACCACCTCAGCGACCTGGGCCAGCGTTAGCTGGTAGTCGTCGGACACGTTGTAGGACCGCCCGGCCGAGCGGTCGATCTGTTCGACCGCCAGCATCACGGCGTGGGCGGCGTTCTCCACGAAGGCTTGGGTCATCACCGTCAGCCCGCCGTCGGCCACGATCAGATGAGGCCGACCGTCCAATGCCCGGCGCAGGATCGGCCATTCGCGGGGCAGCACCTGGTTCGGGCCGTAGATGTACGGATAGCGGAAATGGGTGGCGTCGGGATGGCGCTCGAAGACGAGCTGCTCGCTCTGCCAGATGCGGGCGATCTTCTGGGCGGCTTCCTCACCGACCCCGGCCTCGCTCTCCCGGATCCCGACCCGCATGCCGGTGGGGAAGCAGTCTGCGCTGTTACCAAAGCCGCGATAGACCGGTACACCGCCGATGGAGAACAGTCGCGGCGTGCGACCGACCAACACGTCGGTCACCATACGCAAACGCCCGTACATGGCGAACACCACATCGAAGGTGCGCTCGCCCAGGCCATTGCGGAAAGAATCCTCGTCGAAAGGGTCGGCGTGGATGTGCGGCACCACCGATTGCGGGGGCAGCGTGTCCACCTCATGGCGCCCGGTGTGCAAGATAGTCACCCGGTGCCCTCGCTCGACCAGCCCGTTCACGATAAGTGGCCCACTCGGACCTGTCCCGCCGATCACCAGCACGTTCATTGCCGGCAATGTAGCCGGGTTTGTTGCTGTGTTTGGTGTGCTGTGCCGGCTGGGGCTGTGTTTGCTGGGCTGTGTTTGTTGCCCACAGTGTTTGCTGCCCACCTCGCTGTCGCTCGGTGGGTGTCGGCGGCTCGCTGGCGCTCACTCGCCGACCTGGCGCACTTCCGGGTGGTGCAGGCACCGCTCCCCAGCACGGGTGGTTGGGCGCCAGCGCCGCCCGTTATCCGGTTGGGCACTAGTGGGAACCTCGCCGGCAACCCCAAGCATCGGACTGGGTTGGTCCGTGACCCCTGGCGTCGCGGCTGGGCTGACCGGTGAACCTGTACACGTCGGGGAAACGCTCCCCGGCCAGCCGAGCCTTATCGGTGCCAAGGTGGGAACAGCTCAGCTCCGGCGTCGCATGGCGCCTGGAACCCGGTTTGCGCGACGCGCAGGCAACCGCGCAGCCGCGTAGATGGTTGGATACGGCGGGTTCTGCGCGCAACGTGTACGCAGCCGGTTGAGCCGTTTCGCGAAGGTGCTGGTCATAGCGTTGCGCGGGTCCCGATGAAACGCCGGCGCGTACACGTTGCGCGCAGAACCCCCGATCCCACCGCCGGACCCTGCGCCCGTGACCGCGTTGCGCGGTTCATCCTCCCCTACGGTGGCCGTAGCACGAGCCCGTGCAAGCAGGACCGCGCCGCAAATACAAAGCCGTGCAGCAAGCCCGCGTGCCGAGGCGGGAACCCGCTCTGCGCTGGCGCCGCATGGCGTGTTGGGGAACCCGGCTTGCACGACGGGTGGCGGCGTCAGGTCGGCGTGTGAGCGCTAGCGAACCGTCGACACTCGGCGACCGACAGGGAGCCGAGCAACAAGCACAGCAGCCGAGCAGTAACTACGTGTTTCTTTCGGTGGTGGCCCGTTCGATGTCGTAGAGCT
>JANPEN010000592.1:0-3818 GCA_031422955.1 Acidimicrobiia bacterium | reverse complement strand
TGAGCGCAAAGCGAACCTGGTGGACGGGGGTGATTGGCGTTACGGCACTTGGGAATGTGCCGACGGACGCTACGTATCGACGGCGTTGTTGCAACCCAAGTTCCTGGAAAACTTTGTGACCAAATCCGGGATCGACCTGTCCGGCCTGGGGGCGCCGGGCGATCGGGCGGCCTGGAGTGGCTATCGCCAGCGCATGGCGGAGCTGTTCCTCACCCGGACCCGCGATGCATGGATGGAGTTGTTCGACGGTGAGGATGACACGGTGATGCCGGTGCTGGACCTGCGAGAAGCGCCCCTGCACCGCCAGCACGCCGAGCGTGATGCCTTCGTCGCCGTGGGCGACACTGTGCAGCCCGCCCCTGCTCCGCGCTTCAGTCGGACCCCTTCCAGCATTCGCAACGTGTCACCTCGACCGGGAGAGGGCGGCGCCGAGGCCTTGGCCGAGTGGGGATGCTCCGAAGCCGATATCGCCCGGCTTCGGGCCCGCGGGGCCTTTGGCTAACCGGATCGGCTCCGCGACCGGTGGCGCTACGGCGCCGTTCAGGGCACCAGCACCAGCCGGCCGGTTATCTCTCGGGCCTCGAGCGCCCGCAGTGCCTCGGGCACCTGGTCCATCCCGACAATGCCGCTGATGTCAGGCTTGATGGCCCCGGCCCGGTAAAGACCCAGGAGGGCGGCGTGGGCCTTTTCCATGACGTGACGCCCGCCGTGTTCCCCATAGGCCCCCCAATGGAGGCCGACCACGGCGTAATTTTTGACCAGCACGTGGTTGGCCGGATAGCTGGGAATGGTGCCGGAGGCGAAGCCGACCACCACCAGACGACCTTCCCAGGCCATGCAGCGCCGGGTGGCGTCACCCACCGAGCCACCGACGGGGTCGAAGGCGACGTTCACCCCCCGGCCCTCAGTGATCTCCATGATGGTGGCGTGCAGATCTGCCGTCGAGTAGTCGATGGCGTGATGGGCTCCCAGCGCCAGGCAGTGGTCGACCTTGGCCGTTGCACCGGCGGTGGCGATGACCCGCGCTCCTGCCGCTACCCCCAGCTGCACCGCGGCCGAGCCCACCCCGCCGGCCCCGGAGTGGACGAGAAGCCATTCGCCCGCCTGGAGGGCGCCTCGATGATGCAGCCCCACGTGGGCGGTCTGGTAGGTGGAATACAGCACCGTGGCATCCGAGGCGGGGAGGTCCTTCGGCATCTCCAGGGCGGTCCCGGCCCGGATCAGGGCTCGTTCGGCGTACCCACCGTGGGGTAGCGCAGCCATGCCAGCCACCCGCGCGCCGATGGCGAGATCCACCCCGGCTCCCACCGCCTCGACCAGGCCGCTGGTCTCCAGCCCGGGCGTGAAGGGGACCCCGGGGCGGTCCTGGTAGATGCCCTGACACAGGAGGATGTCGGCGAAGTTGATGGTCCCCGCCTCAACCCCGATCATGACCTGACCGGGGCCCGGTACCGGATCGGCCACCTCCTCCAGGCGCAGCGACTGGGAGGGATGGCCGAGTTCGTTGACACGCCAGGCGCGCATGGTGGTACTCCGACTTCGGTGTGGGGGCCACAGCGGCCAAGGGGCGGGGCGGGCTGACCCTAACGAGCTGGCGGGGCCATGTCGACCGCTATGGGGGTTGACGGGCTGAGGTGAGGTTGGGGTCGTAGTACCCGGTCACGCTGGTCCCAATGACGAACGCGCGATGGCGAGCTGTCCCGCTCAGCGTTCAATCTCGGTGGTGTGCCGCGCTACCTGCTTTTTTCCCACGATGGTTTCGGTCTGGGCCATGTGCGTCGCAACTCGCTGATCGCACGGTCCCTGGTCAAGCTGGACCCCGCCGCTGAGGTGACCATCGTGACCGGTACCGCCACCCAACCCGGCTGGTTGCAGGACAGAGGTTTTGCGGTCGTGCGGGTGCCACCGTTGCTCAAGGATCCCGACGGCAGTTACCGCCATCCGCAGCGGCGTTTCGAGGACGTGCTGGCCCAACGGGCGTGGGTCTTCAACGCCGCCGTCGAGCGCATCGCGCCCCATGTGGTGCTCGTCGATCGCCATCCCTACGGTATTGGTGGCGAGTTGCGAGTGGGCCTGGAACGGGCCCGGCGGGGCGGCGCCCGCTTGGTCATCGGCTTGCGGGACGTGCTCGACGAGCCAGTGCAGGTTCGGGCCGAACTCAACGGTGCCGGTTGGGACGGGGTAGGTGAGCTGTTCGACGCGGTATTGATTTACGGCGAACGGGCCCTGTGCGATCATGAGCGCGAGTACGGGCTTGCCCTCACCCCGCACTACTGCGGCCTGGTGGCGCCGGACCCGGCGCCGCCTTCGCCTCGAATCCCTCGCCAGCTCGTTATCGCCGCGGGCGGCGGAGCTGACGGTTCTGCCACCTTTGAGTTGGGCCTGGGCCTGTTGGCTTTGCGCCCGCGTTGGCGGGCCGTGGCGTTGGCAGGCCCCTTTGCTAACCAATGGTTGGGCGCCCACGGCGCGGTGACCGATCGGGTCCAGATCCTTCAGAACGTGCACGGTTGCGCTCCTTACTTTGCTTCGGCCAGCGCGCTGGTGCAGATGGCGGGCTACAACTCCAGCGCCGAGGCGCTGGTGGGAGGGGTGCGGCCCATCCTCGTGCCCCGCCGCAACCCCCGCCGTGAGCAGGCCATTCGAGCGTCACGCCTGGCCGCCATGGGACTGGCCGATGTGGTGGACGAGGCGGCCCGACCCGAGGAGGTGGCGTGGTTGTTGGACCGCCCCCGCAACCTCGACGCCGACACCGTCGCCCGCGCCGGCCTGCGCCTCGACGGGGCGCAGCGTGCCGCGGAGCGGCTCATGGCCCTGGCTACCGAGGCCAGCCTGCAGGCCACCCGATGAAGGCGGTGCGGTCACTGTGGCCGTTCATTCATCCTTACCGGGCCCAGCTGGCCATGGGCGCATCGTTGGCGGCGTTGGAAGTGATCGTGCAACTGGCCCAACCCTGGCCGCTCAAGTGGATTGTGGATGAGCTGATGTCGCCTCAGCCCTCCGGACGGGCCGCCATCGCCAGGTCTTGCGTGGCCTTGGCTGCCATCGTCGCCACCACCGCCTTGCTCAACTACTGGTCGACGCGGATTCTGTCCTCTACCGGGTTGCGTCTGGCCAACTCGATTCGCGAAGCAACCTTCGGCCACCTCAACCGCTTGTCGCTGCGCTTCCATGGACAGAATCGAGTGGGCGACCTCGCCGCCCGGGTCACCGGCGACGTTGATAGAGCCCAGGACATGATCGTGCAGGGTCTGGCCGTGTTGGCCCCCAATGCCATGCTGCTGGTGGGCATGAGCTCGGTGATGTTGGTGCTGGATCCCACTTTCGCCTTGTTGGCTTTGGCTCTCACCCCCCTTTTGGGGGTGGTGGTCTTTCGGGCCGGTCGGGCCCTGAAAGAAGCAGAAGCGTGCGCCCGCAAGGCCGGTGGTGAGGTCGCTTCGGCGACCACTGAGACGCTGGGTGCCATGTCGTTGGTTCAGGCCTACACGCTCGAAGCCGAACAAGCGGCTCGCTTCGGGGCGGTCGCTCGGGGCAGCCTCAGGGCTGGTCTCGACGCAGTACGCCATCAGGCTCGGTTCAGCCCCGCGGTAGATCTCACCGCCGCGATGTCCACCATTGCCGTCTTGTGGTTTGGAGCTGAACGGGTGCGGACCGGGGCGTTGACGGTGGGCGAGTTGCTCGTGTTCGTCACCTACGTGGGCTCGCTCTACAAGCCGATGAAGGCGCTGTCGCGGTTGAGCACCACCTTCGCCAAGATAAGGATTTGGTGCAGAGACAATACCAGCAACAAAATCAAACGTGCTTGGACTACTAATGCGCTC
>JANPEN010000591.1:0-3951 GCA_031422955.1 Acidimicrobiia bacterium | reverse complement strand
CTGCTGCGCTCGGCATCGCCCTGGCTTGACGGTCCTTCATGTGATCGTCGGGCGGCGAGCCCTTCGGAGTGGTGAGCAGCATCACGCTGCCGATGATTGCGGCGAGAGCGGAGGCGGCGAGCACACCGATCTTCGCTTGATCGGCGAGCGCAGGGTCCGTGTAGGCGAGCCCTGAGACGAAGATCGACACGGTGAACCCGATTCCGGCGATGGCGGCCATCGCGGTCACGTGTCGCCAGGTGATGTCCTGGGGGAGCCGGCCGGCTCCGAGGCGCACGGCGAGCCACATGGACACGCTGATGCCGGTGAGCTTGCCGGCGACCAGTCCGACCACCACGCCAGCGGTGACCGCGGAGCTGGCAGCGTCGCCCAGGGCGCTGCTGTTGAGCGCGATGCCGGCGTTCGCGAGGGCGAAGACTGGGATGATCACATAGCTGGTCCACGGGTGCAGGGCCTCTTCGAGCCGCTCCGCCGGTGAGACGGACTCGCGTAGCGCAAACCCGAGGGTGCGCACCTCGCTCGCGGTGATATCGGTGTCAGAGGAGAGCTGGTCAGCGATCCGGTCTGCTTCCAGCTCGGGCATCAGCGGGTGGGCCGGGGTGAGCAGGCCGAGCGCCACACCAGCGATGGTGGCGTGGATCCCGGACTCCAACGTGCACAACCACACACCCAGCCCGGCGACGACGTATACCGGGGCGTACCAGACCTTGGCCCGGCGCATCACGGTGATCAGCCCGAGCCCGGCGAGCGCTCCGGCCAGCCAGGAGACGTCGATCTGGTCGGTGTAGAAGACGGCGATCACAACGATCGCCCCGATGTCATCGGCGATGGCGACGCCGAGCAGCAGGACCTTCAACGATGACGGGACCCGGTCACCGAGCAGGGCCAAGACGCCAAGAGCGAAGGCGATGTCTGTGGCCATGGGGATGCCCCACCCGGGGGCGCCGGGGCCGCTGAGGTTGAACGCCAGGAACAGGATGGCGGGCACGATCATGCCCCCGAGGGCGCCGATGGCGGGCAGGGCGGCATCGCGGGTGGTGCTTAGCTGGCCTCGTACCAGCTCGAACTTGATCTCCAAACCAACGACGAAGAAGAACAGGGCCATCAGCGCGTCGTTCACCCAGTGCCTGAGATCCTCGCGAATCTCGAACGAGCCGACATCGACGCCGATGCTGGTGTGCCACAGCGACTCGTAGGACCCCGACCACGGCGAGTTCGCCCACACCAACGCAATCACCGTGGCAGCGAGCAGGAGCAGCCCGCCAGAGGCCTCAACGTGGAGGAACCGGGCGACAGGGCGGGCCACGTAACGGGCCAAGCGGCGATCGCTGGTGATCCACGTGGGATGTTCGGCCACACTGTCGGCCATGAGGGTGCCTCCGGGGTCGCTGAACGAACCGCCGACCAGACTTCCCGGCACACCAGCCAGCCAGGCTACCGGGTCCCCAGCACCTGCGCCCAGTGCGGTGGCACCTTCGAGGCGAAGCGGCGGCACGCCCGGTTGTGTTCAGCGGCGTGCCGCCAACGGCACAGCTGCCCGACGTTCACTGGGCGGCCCGGGCGGTGGTGGCGGCGAGGTCGAGCCGGAGGGAGCCGACGAGGCGTTGCACCCCGGATTTGGACCATCTAGTGCCGGCCTGGGTGCGGTGGCCTTCGTTGTTGATGGCGGCGGTGATCTTGGAGAGGCTGACCCCCTGGGCGTGGAGCTCGGCAACCCGAGCTCGGATCGGTGGGGGGTTGGTGACTGGTCCGCCGAGGTGGGCGCCTTGCGCTTTTTTGACGGCGAGGGCGGCTTTGGTGCGTTCGCCGATGACGCGGCGTTCCCATTCAGCTACCCCGCCCATCATGGTGGCCACGTGGCGGCCGGCGGCGGTGGTGGTGTCCACGTCGGAGTCGAGGGCGACGACACCGAATTTGCAGCGTTCGGCGGTGTCGAGCACTTCGAGGAGGTGGCGGGTGGTGCGGGTCAGGCGGTCGAGTTTGGCGACCACCAGCACGTCTGCTTTGCCGTCGCAGAGCAGGTCGACTGCGGCGGCGAGGCCGGGTCGTTTGGCGGGTGCGATTTTGCCGGAGATGCCTTCGTCGGTGAGTTCGGCGGTGATGGTCCACCCTCGGGCGGCGGCGGCGGTGCGCATGCGGTCGTGTTCCGTTCACATATACGATACGGGTGGGAGTGACGCCGTCCTCGCCTCGATATTCGCCGTCTCGATCCCCGTGGGTGTGAACCGCTTGGGAACAGGGAACCGGCTTCGATGACATGTCGGACATGGGAAACAAGGACCGCAGCCCAGCGTGGGGGCGGTGGCGTCGGGGATTGTTCAGCGGTGGATCTTCGCTAGCCGGCCGTCACGCCGCCGGCTGGAAGGAACGCCATTGGACGAGCCGTCTGCTTCATCGCGTCGGAGAGATCGTCGGGCACTCCAATGCCGGGATGGTCGCCGCGACCGGGATCCTGATCTGGGCCGTGGTCGGCATCGCCACTCGGTTCCCCGGTTGGTGGGAGACCACGTTGTACGCCCTCACCGCCTCGATCACCTTCGTGATGGTCTTCGTGATCCAACACACCCAAACCCGGCAGATCTCTGCCATGCAACGCAAACTCGACGAACTGATCCGAACCCACGACCGTGCAAACGATGCCCTAATCGCAGCAGAGGAGGCACCAGACGACGAAATCGAAGCAATGACGGATCGCAGCCTCGCGGACCGAGGCCTCGCCATAAGCGATCCCGCCCCGGGCTCCGACCCAAGACCAGCCCCCGGTCAAAACCGTGATGGCGCCACCAAACCGGCGCAGCTTCCTCAGGGTTGAACCCGGCGGCGACGCTGCAAGCCGCCATGCGCTGGCTCGATCGGGCTGGGAGTGACCCACTTCGCTAGGGAATGACTGCCCATCTTGTCCCGCCCCTCGTCGTAACGCCTATCCGTCTAACGAAAGCATCAGCGAATGAACAACGATCGCACAAGCTGCGTTGAGCTTTATTGGATCCCCCTGGGGGGGCCAACCTCGCGGGGGCCCACCTCATCAGGGCCATTCTCCCGGGGCCAGCGCCGATCGGGGTTCCGTTAGCGGCGCCGCCATTGGGGGGGGCCTTGCACACGCGCAGACATCAGGGTTCCGCACATCAGGTGCCGATGTCCAAGATCCACGGCGGCGGACGACACCGTGACCAGACACACCCCGGGCTGAACCTCGGAGGTCGGCTCGGGGTGTGTCTGGTGTAGCGGCTTAGGCGGACGGGCGGCGGAGCGTTAGACGGAATTTGTGCTGGTGGTACTGCTCCGGCGCTTGGATGATTTGCGGGGTGAACGGCTCTTGTTGTTGGGAGTTTGGTTGGTCTGACCCTTGGCGTCAGCCATCGCATCTCCCAGAGCTAGCCACTGCTTGCGGTCGAGGGCAGTTTTCAGCTCCGGCAAGATCTCGGTTTCTTCCTCGTTGACGTGATGCTTTATGCCGGCGAGCAGCATCTCGACTGCGGCGCCGAAACCCGGTTGCTGCACCATCGTGGTGACCTTCTCGAGGCCTTCGCGAGCGAGTTTGTGTTCGACCTCTGCCTCTTCCTCGTCTTCCGCACCGACGTGCTCGGCAACCAAAGGGTAGACGAGGTCCTCCTCGATCTTCATGTGCAGCGTTAGCGCAGCTTGCAGCTCTTGTACGAGGTTCTCTCGTTCTGGCTCTTCGTCGGAATCCGCCAGCGTCGACAACATTTTGCTCACTGCACGATGGTCTGATTTGAGAATTGTCATCGGATCGTTCATGTCATTCCTTCATTGTGCTTGAAATGCTTTCTGCTGGACGTTCGGGAGAATCGAAGAATGCTCCCGGTGACGGGTTCTTCGTCTGCCGATGCCCCCTCTTACCCGCTACCGGTAAGAGGGGGCATCGCTCTGCTATCGGGTGAGGGCGAGTCTGGCGATGGTCATCCCTAGGAACAGGCCCACGATGAGAGC
>JANPEN010000590.1:0-1804 GCA_031422955.1 Acidimicrobiia bacterium | reverse complement strand
CCTCACCAGCCACGAAGCGGTCGTGGAACTCATCGCCGCCACCACCACCCGCACCGGGCTGACCGTCAAAGCCGAACTCGACCGCAACGTCTACCCCCGAGGCATCAAGGTCTCCGACACCGAACTCGCCGCCGTCCGCATTCGCCGCCACCGGTTCCATGGGGAATGGAACTACGACATCCGCCCCCACCCCAGAACCACAACCACGTAACTACGGCAACGTTATTTCGTTACAGGCCCTAAGACAGAGAAGTTGTCGTTCAACGTGGCGGGTGGGTCTTCGGGTGGGTTGATGTCGACAAGATCGATGTGACCCGCCCGGAGCGGCGCACGTATGACCAGTCTGCCAGGCTCACCCAACGGGTGGATGGGACCGGGGTGAACACGTTCACGTATAACACCCGGGATCAGATGGCGACCATGGTCGATGCGGTGACGGGGGCGAGTAGGGCGTACAACTACAACGTCGCCGCCCCAAACTTGTTTGGTGACCTACGCCGCCGCGGCGCCGGGGGCGAACTGTACTCGGGCCACGAACACGGCCTGCCGGAGTGTGGGCTATGACAGTTACGGTCGCGTCCAGTCCGATGTGCGCCACAACACCGTCAACGCGGAAACGTACCGGGCTGATTACACGTATCTGGCGGATTCGATGGTCGCCGCTGAGGCGGTTGCCCCGGCTGCGGTGGCGGGGGCGGGGACCCATTCCTACGTTTATGATCAGGCGGGCCGGTTGACGAATTGGACGGGGCCGGCGGGTTCGGTTGGTTACAGCTGGGATAAGGCCGGGAACCGGCTGACCAGCGGGGCGACCGCGTTTGTGTATGACGCCCGGAACCGTCAGACATCGGCTGGGGGTGTGAGCAACTGCTACGACACGGGGCCGCCGCCCGACGGTGAGGGCAGCCTGGGCAAACCCGCCGACGTGGCCCTACTGGTAGCGCAAGGCGAGTCGGAGTGGCTCGTGGGATCGGCATCGGCCAAAGCGGACTATCGCTTAGACGCCGTGGTTCGTGTGCCGCTCGATGGGAAACCTGGTGCCGCGTCGCTCGTCGCTCGGAGTAGCAGCGGCCGCTCTCCAGTTCGTTCGGTGTTGCATTTCTCCATCACGGGCGCGGCCCGGGCGAATCCTCCACATCGATTGCCGCGGTGGCCACCAGCGAGCCGGTGTGGTCGGGCGGACCGACCCACGCTGCGGCACCGGCTGAGCCCCGCCGCGGTGCGGTGGTTTCGAATGAGCCCTCCAGCGGGTGGTCGACGGCAGCGAAGGTCCTGTTGATCGCCGGCCTGGCGGTGGCGGTGTTCGCAGTCTCCGGGGTCATCATGTCCCGTCGTCAGCGATCCTGAAGCGTTCCCCTTCGAGCCCTCGGTCCCTCAGTGGCATCAACGCCCGCAGTAGGCGGTCCCATGCCCGGTCGGCGTAGCTGACCTTGGGTCGAGCGCTTGCCGCTCGGCCACCGCCGGTGTTACCGATTCCTGTTAACCCACCTGCGAGGCTGTGAGATCAGACGTGCAGGAGCTGGGCGCCTCGGCTTTGGTGAACCAGGTACCCATCTGGCATGTTCATAAAGTCGGCAGTTAACTGAACGGGGCGTGGTGATGAGGAGCCACGCGCCAGCGCGGTTGATCAGCATGGGGCGCGTCGTGGTTCCCCTGTGGGTACGCTTTGGGTTGATGTCGCGATTCGACCGGATCACCTCGGACCCCTCGATCTGTCACGGGAAGCCGACGGTGCGGGGGCTGCGCTACCCGGTGGAGAACCTCCTGGAACTGCTGGCATCGGGCATGACGGTCGATGAGATCC
>JANPEN010000589.1:0-6372 GCA_031422955.1 Acidimicrobiia bacterium | reverse complement strand
CCTCAGCGGAGCGGCCTAAACCGTCGAACAGCGGCATCTCGCCGAACAAATCACCGGCCTCCATCAGGGCAATGACCGACTCGCGTCCGTCCGACGAGCGGTTGGCAATGGCCACCCGGCCGCTGGCCACCAGGAAAAGTTCGCTGGCCTCGTCTCCCTCGTCGAAGAGCACGTCGCCTCGATGGATGCGGCGCAACACGGCGTGGTGTTGCAACCGGTCCAACAATTCAGGTTCGAGATCACGGAAAAGCTCGGTGTTACGCAGGAGCGAGCTGTCAGCGACTGCCACGCATCCCCCTGGTCGCGCCACCGGCTCGTTGGCGCCTTTGGGTGACATTGTTCACCACCTGAAACTACTGCCGGGCGGGGCGCAATGAGGGTGTGGGCCATCGTGGTCGCCGGGGGCCGAGGCGACCGTTTCGGGGGCGCCAAGCAGTACGCCGCGCTGGCTGGTCGGCGGGTGCTGGATTGGAGCTTGGCAGCCGCCTCAAACGGAGCCGATGGTGTGGTCCTGGTGGTACCACCCGAGCGGGTGGCCCAGGCTGAGCCCGGTGCGGATCGGGTGGTAGCGGGTGGGGCCAGTCGGGCGGCTTCGGTGCGCGCCGGTTTGGCTGCGGTGCCCCCGGAGGCCGAGGTCATCGTGGTCCACGACGGTGCCCGACCGTTGGCCTCCCCCTGGCTGTTCGCCTCGGTGATCGCTGCGGTAGCCCAGGGTTGGGATGCAGCCGTGCCAGGTTTGGAGGTGACCGACACCATCCGCCACCGCCAGGACGGCGTCATCGACCGTCAGGCCTTGGTGCGGGTCCAGACGCCACAAGCTTTTGCCGCCGCCGCCCTACGTGCGGCCCATGCCCAGCGGGCGGAAGCCACCGACGACGCCTCCCTGGTGGAGCGCCAAGGTGGCCGTGTCGCCATCGTGGCGGGCGAGACCAGCAACCTCAAGATCACCGACCCCGATGACTTGGTCGTGGCGGAGGCCCTGTTGGACCGCCGGCGTCCGCCAGCGGGCGCCACCCAGCCGATCGATTCATCGCCCGGTAGCCAGTTGAACCTTCGAGTTGGTCACGGCTTCGATGTGCACCCCTTCAGCTCCGATCCCCATCGCCGTTTGATGCTGGGCGGCGTGCATTTCCTTGGTCAAGCTGGCCTGGTCGGCCACAGCGATGCTGATGTCATCGCCCACGCGGTGATCGACGCGCTGTTAGGGGCGGCCGGTCTGGGGGACATCGGCCAACACTTCCCCGATACCGACCCGGCGCTGGTGGGAGCGGACTCGCTGGCCATGCTGGCTCAGGCGGTCGCGTTGGTGGCCGAGGCCGGTTGGCGGGTTTCCAACGTAGATTGCACGGTGGTGCTTGAGGCCCCCAAGCTGGCCCCGCGCAAGGCGGAGATCGAGCGTCGACTTTCCGCCGTGGTGGGCGCCCCGGTGACGGCCAAGGCCAAGCGGGCCGAAGGCCTGGGCAGCCTCGGTCGACGCGAGGGCGTAGCCTGCTTCGCGGTGGCGATCCTCCTTCCAGCCGAGCTCCCTGGGGCCAATATGGCCCTGTCCACATGAGCGCGCCCAGCGGGCGAGGCAATCCCAGCTCCCGCCGTCCGGCCCGTTCCGGCCCTGGAGGTTCCGGCTCGCCTCGTTCCGCCCGTTCCGGCCCGGCTGGAACCAGGAGCGGCGCTGGTGGCCGCGGGGGTGGCGGCGCGGGCGGTTCCAGCCGGCGCGACCCGGGCAGTCCCCCCACCGATTGGCGTGGCGATGCTCCGGGGCCTGGTGCCAGCCGCCGGGGCGTGTCCGGCCCCAGCGTCAGCACCCGTTCGACCCGCCAGGGACCGTCGCGGGGCGGGCCCAGCCCATCGTCGGACCGCGGCGCCCGCAACCCCAACGCCAACTTGTCCGCTACCGGACGTTCGACTGGCCAAGGTCGCGACACGGCCTTCACCCGCACGGCCGTCGCCCCCACCAGTCTCCGTGGGCCTCGGACCAGCGGTGGCGGCGAACGTGGCGGTGGGCGGGGCGGCGACGGACGCGGTGGGCTCGGTCTGGCCGGGCGGAGCCGAGGTCCGGCCAGGGGTGACACGGCGGGGGGCGAGCGGTCGGGGGGCGAGCGGTCGGGGGGCTCGGAGCGTCTGGGGCCGGCGGCCAACAACGGCAGGGGCGTCGGCGGGGAGCAGGTCGAGGGTCGCCAAGCCGTTCGTGAGCTGCTGGTGGCCGGCCGGCGACGGGTCCGCGAGGTGCTCCTGGTGGCCGAACTGGACGACGCTCCCATCCTCGAGGACATACGCGAGCTGTGCGTGGCCCGACGCGTACCGCTGCGTGAGGTTGGTCGCAGCCGTTTCGACGCCCTGACGGCCACCCAGTCCGCCCAAGGGGTCCTGGCCCGGGCCCAGAGCCTGCCCGAGTACACCCTGGAGGATTTGCTCCGCAGCCGTCGGGGAGGGACCAAGCCGTTCCTGATCGCCCTCGACGGCGTCACCGATCCCGGCAACCTGGGAGCACTGCTGCGCAGCGCCGAGGGCTCTGGCGTTTCCGGGGTGATCCTGCCCCGCCACCGGGCTGTGCACGTGACCCCGGCGGTGACCAAAGCGGCGGCCGGTGCGGTGGAATACGTCCGCATCGCCCTGGTTGGTGGCCTGCCCACCACCCTCACCCAGCTCAACGAGGCCGGCGTCTGGACGATAGGACTCGACGGCACCACCACCACCTCGCTCTACTCGCTGCCCCTGGACGACCAGCCCGTCTGCCTCGTATTCGGGGCTGAGGGCAAGGGGCTGTCACGGCTGGTGAAAGAGCGATGCGCGCAACTGGCGGGCATCCCGCTCGGCGGCCAGCTCAACTCCTTGAACGTTGCCGCGGCGGCCGCGGTGAGTTGTTTCGAGATCGCTCGTCAACGAGAGGTCGGGCGTCTTCAGGCCCGAGCGACCCTCGAGGCTGGCCTACGCCAGCGCGCCGCCAAGGCCGAGCAAGGTGAACTTGCTATCGGTGAGCTTGCTGTCGGCGGCGAGTTCGGCGATGGTTTCGAGCAGGCCTAGGGCAAGCACTACTGCGAAAGGCGTCAACCCACCTCGGACAGACTGCCATCATGGAGGGCCGTCCTATTGGGTCAGCGGCGCGCCCTGGGGCGATGAATCGCACGAGCGGAACGACTGATGCGGTTAGCGGGCCGGGACCGACCGTTCACAGCCCGGTAGATCAGCAACACGATGATCGCGCCGATCACGGAGCCGATGAAACCGGAGGGCTGCAGCGCCCCCTCCCCGAAGTCGTTGCCGAACAACAACCAACCCATGAAACCGCCCACGAAGCTGCCCACGATGCCCAACACGATGGTCATCCCCACGCCCATGGGGTCGGGACCGGGAACCAACAGCCGCGCTAGGAAGCCAGCCAAACCGCCCACGATGATGGTCACGAGGAGAAACAGCAGCACGGGACACTCCGCTCAATAAGGTTCTGCCTGGTTCTTGCCCACCGCCGTGCAGAACGAAACGGTTCAGGCGGAGGTGATCTCCTCGAGGCCAAGTTCTTCCTTGGCCGCATCGCGCATGACGAACTTCTGTACTTTACCCGTGACCGTCATCGGGAACTCTTCAACAAATTTAACATATCGGGGAACTTTGTAGTGGGAGATCTGGCCTCGGCAGAAGGCTTTAATCTCTTCCGCGTCGGCTTGGGCTCCTTCTTTGAGGCGGATCCAGGCCATGATCTCTTCGCCGTAACGGGTGTCGGGGACACCAATGACCTGCACGTCGGCCACCGCAGGATGGCGATAGAGGAACTCTTCGACCTCGCGGGGGTACACGTTTTCGCCACCTCTGATGATCATGTCCTTGATACGGCCCACGATGTTGACGTACCCGTCCTCGTCCATGGTGGCTAAATCGCCGGTATGCATGAACCCATCGCTATCTATAGCATCAGCAGTGCGGACTGGATCGTTCCAGTAGCCCAGCATGACCGAGTAACCGCGAGTGCAGAACTCCCCTGTCCTACCACGCGGTACGATCTGGCCGGTATCGGGATCGACGATCTTGATCTCTACGTGAGGATGGGCTCGACCTACCGTGGCCGTTCGTCGATCGATGTTGTCATCGGCCAGGGTCTGGGTGGACACCGGCGAGGTTTCCGTCATGCCGTAACAGATGGTCACCTCGCCCATGTGCATGCGCTCCAGGGCTTGCTTCATCACCTCGACCGGGCAGGGCGAGCCGGCCATGATCCCGGTGCGCAGGCTCGATAGGTCGAAACGATTGAAGTCGGGGTGGGCCAACTCGGCGATGAACATGGTGGGCACGCCGTAGAGCGAGGTGCAGCGTTCTGCCTCGATGGTGGCCAACACCGCTTCTGGCTCGAAGGCGTCGGAGGGAATGACCATGGTGGCTCCGTGGGTGAGGGCGCCCAGATTGCCCATGACCATGCCGAAGCAGTGGTAGAAGGGCACGGGGATGCAGATGCGGTCAGCGGGGGTGTACCCGCAGCCGGCACCGACAAAGAACCCGTTGTTCAAGATGTTTCGATGGGTGAGGGTGGCCCCTTTGGGAAAGCCGGTGGTGCCCGAGGTGTATTGAATGTTGATCGGGTCGTCGGCCTGCAGTGCGGCCCCCGCCACGGCCAATGCCTCCGGCCCGGAGCCAGCCCCGGGGCCGCTGGCTTGGGCGCCCCGCCCGGAGGCGATGAAGGCGTCCCATTCTTGGGTCCAGAAATAGAGGTCACGCTCCAGGGTGGCCAGGGTGGGTCGAAGCTCCTCGATCATGGCCCGGTAATCCGAAGTCTTGAATGAGGGCGCCGCGATCAGCCAGCGACAGCCCGACTGGTTGAGCGCGTATTCCACTTCGGAGGTGCGATAGGCCGGGTTGAGGTTGACCAGGATCACCCCAATCTTGGCGGTAGCGAACTGCACCAGCGTCCACTCGGCGTAGTTCGGGCTCCAGATACCTACCCGATCGCCCTGGGTCAGCCCGGCTCGCAGCATGGCCAGCGCCATTTCGTTAACGGCTGCGCCCAACTGGGCGTAGGTGTAACGCAGTTGCTGGTGGCGGGAGACCAGCGCTTCGTGGTCGGGGGTGGCGGCCACTATGCGGTCGAGCAACGCGCCAATGGTCTCGTTCAGCAGAGGACGGTCGGTGGGGCCGAGGTCGTGGGAAGGCGCCGCAGTGCTCATGGGGCGATAGTACGACGGGTCCGAACGACGGTCCGGTAGCGATGGTCTTAGCCGCTGGGACTGGGGGCGTTGCCGAGAGCGATGAGCTCCTGTTGGAAGCGCACCGGGTAACGGAGGTAGCGAATCCGGGAGAGCGCCTGGTCCTGGCCGGCGGATTCCACTCGCACCATGCCGTAGTCGAGCAGCAGACCCAGGAAGCTCTGCTCATAGGCCAGGTCGGTCAGCTTGCTGAGGGGCATCGAACCGCCTGAGCGGCGGAGGAAGCCGCCGAACTCGATAACTCGGCGATTGGTGATCATGATGCGTCCGATGCTCCATTCCACCACGGTGACCAGCAGCTTGATCTGGGCGCCGAACACGATCAGGCCGGCTACGATCTGTAACCCGGGTTGATTCAGGCGAATCAGCAGCAGTGGACCCAACAGGGCCAGGACCATCTCCAGCCAAGCGTCGATAAACAGGGCAATGATGTGGCGTCGCTCGGAGTATTTGAGCTGTTCGGCCTGGCGACCGATCTGGGGGTTGGCGGGGACCAACAACGACGCTGGGTCCCACACGATGTAATGGCGCAGCCTGGCTCGCAACCAACGCGATCGCGGGGCCCGGGGAGAAGGCCCCTCGGCGTTCGTGATCATGAGTGACTCAACGAGTTCCGGCCTACTGCACGGACTGGAAAAGCTGACCCAGGGCGGTGACGATTGTTTGCAGGGCCACCCCGACGGTGGTCACGAACGCGGCCACTGTGTCCGGCTCGCGGATCAGGGCAATGATGGCGAAAGTCACCAGGACAAACATGCCGATCTTTTGGACCATAGATGCACCAACCTCGTCTTTTTCCCACGAGGCCGGAGCGGGCCAGGGGCGCGATCCGGCAGAGTCGGCTCCGCCTGATTGAGACCCTAGCCGCGCCAGGCGTCGGGCTGGCGCACCCCGAGGAGCGCTCCCACAGCTGGGGCTTGCGTCCTGGACCAGGGTGCGTACTTTGCAGAGGGTGCACATGCGTACTTTGCAGAGGGTGAACGTTCGACCGTTTAGAGCGCTCAATCGGCTGGCGGTTGTTGTTCTGGTACTCGTGGCGTCCCTCGCCGCACCGGTTCGACCCGACGCGGCGGGCGCCCAACCCGACGCCTTGGTGGCAATCGCCCCCGCAAGTTTGGTGGCAGTCGCCCCCTCAAGTTCGGCCGCGGGGTCGGTGGCGCCGTTGTCGGCCCATGCTGCGGCC
>JANPEN010000588.1:0-14303 GCA_031422955.1 Acidimicrobiia bacterium | reverse complement strand
CGACATCCACCACTGCATCCACTGGGAAAACGGTGGCCCCACCTCCATAACCAACGGCATACTCCTCTGCCGCTGGCACCACACCTTCCTCCACTCGAAACGATGGACCGTGGAGCTCAACCGCGATCAGCAACCCATCTTCACCAAACCCGACGCCACCACCCACGAACCACAGTCCTGCCGACCCCGCCGCGAGTACACGGCAAACATCACCAGAGCGGAGATCAAACTGGAGTAATATCCCCACTACGCTCAGGTGGTCGCCAGCCAGGCGCGGATCGCGGCGCCTACCGCCACCAGGGCCTCTGGGTAAGCGGTCGACGAGAGCTCCGCCGAGGCGTTCGGGTGTACCTTCACCTCGCCGCCATCGATGTACCACACCTCGCCGACCTCCAGCCCGGTGCGGCGTATAACTTCACCAGCGTTTGCCGGGCTCACCGAGAACACCTAGATTGGTCGGCCCAGACACCCACCGACATCGACCGGGATCGGGATCTCGTCGGTGCGGCCGCGTTTGCCGTGAACGACGATCACTCCGAGTCGCCAACTGATGTCATCCAATCCCAGTGCAGCAATCTCGCCGGCGCGTCACCCAAGTCGCGACATCAACGCCACCATCGCCTCGTTGCGGAGCCGATCCGGTTCACACGTCAACCCGACCCGGAGTTGGCCGACCTGATCGGTGGTCAACGCTTTGGGAACCGTCGCCCCGCCCGGCCGGCACCCCGCCGCTCGGACAGTCACGAAATCGGCGACCTGACGAGCCGTCACCGACACGACCCCGCCAATGCCAGGCCGATACACGGCCACGAACGGGGACACCTGCGAGACGTAGCTGCGCACCGTCGCTGCCGCCAACCCCGTTCCGTTGCCAAGTATCGGGCGAACCGGTCCAACAACACCCCAGCCGGTCCCGTTCGCACCGCAACGACCACCGCAGGCACGCCAGCCACCTTGCGCAGATACGTGAGCAGCGGGACCAACGCCCGTCCCGACCGCATCGCTGTCATTGGCAGACATAAATGGTGTAATTCCAATTGCCGTGACATTCGGACACCGGGGAAACACCCACCCGAGCCGGAGTCGAAGCCAGAACCACCTCCGCTGACTCTGACGCCACCAAGACCCGGCCCCACACCCCTCAGTACCAGCGGCTGAACAGGCGGGGCCGGACCGGAGGACCTAGGCAAAGGGCGGCGGTCATGGAGGCCGAAGGCCCCGCGACTGTCACCGCCTGTCGCTCGACGGAAGCGATGGCCGCGGCCATGGGCGCGGCGGCCACGCCGACGGGTTCGGCGAGGCGGGCGACGAACCAGAGCGCCCCGGTGACGATGCGGCCGGGCTGGGGAGGCGGGCCCTGCACGGCCTCGGGGGCCACCACCACGTCCAACGTCATCGCCGCCGTCTCCACCACCAGATGCAGGAAATCCCTCCCACTCAAGGCGTTGCGCAAGCGATTGCATTCGACGACCACGCCAGAGGCCAGCGCGGCCGACCCTGGACTGGACGGATCCTGGGCGGTGGCGAGTGCATACAATCCGGCCGGTACCACCTCACCAATACCCAACGGTATGGCCGAGGCCAAATAGGCGCCCGCATCGACGAAGCAGTCGAGCCGGCCGGCGAAACCGACCAACTCCACATCGGCCTCCTCGCCGAAGCTGAGCTGGCAGATGGCCCTACTGCCGTTCTCGAACTCCACCGCCAAGGGATAGTCCCCACCCAATGGGGTCAGCTGCACCAGGTCGGCGTCGGCATTGGCGGCGGCCGGGTGCAGGCCGGCGAAACGGGAACGAACGCGCCTCGGCAACGGCGGCGCAAAGGACGGCTTGGCCGAGCGCACTGCGCCGCTGCGTTCCAGCACCACGTTGATCCGAGCACCGGAGGCATCGTCGTGCAGACGAATGAAGCGGGTTCCGTCGTCGCCGTAGTCGCTGGATCCCTCGGAGATGGCCCGACGCAGCAGGTCCACTACCTCCATCGGGTCGGGGGCGAGGAAGCCGATGCTGAGGTAGTGGTTGGCCACGGACGCCACTTTAAGTGAAGGTACGGATCCTGTATGTGAGTAGCGAGACTTCACCCATCTAGGTGAGGGGCGGCTACCCCATTTCGGGGACTCGGCCACCCCTCCGAATCGACAACGATTCGTCCCGAGACGCCCCGCCGGTGACCGAGGTCACCCAGAAACGACCCGAAAACGTCTTGGCCGAGCCGAGCTGCCCCCCTAGCCTCTGGCGTCGTTGCCCACCGGGCCCAGGAGGTCGTCTCGTGCTCGAACGGATCGCTCGTTTCTGCTTTGTTCGTCGGCGTCTGGTCCTCGGCCTCTGGATCGGGTTGTTGGTCCTCCTGGGTGTCTTCCAGGGCCTCGCCGGCAGCGGCTACCACACCGATTTCCGTCTGGCCGGCACCGAGAGCCAGGAAGGGTTCGACCTCCTCAACGAGGCCGGCTTGGCCGGGTCCGGGTTCGAGGGCACCGTGGTGTTTCGGGCCGAGCAAGGCGTCGAGGACCCCGCCATCACCGCGGCCATGACCACGATGTTCGAGGGCGTCGCCCAGCAGAAAGGCGTGGTCGCGGTGACTAGCCCCTTCAGCGAGCTGGGGACCAGCCAGATCGCCCAGCAGGGCCCCGACGCAAACAAGCTGGCCTACGCCCGGGTGCAATTCGACCCCGACATCCAACAGGCCGATTTCCTGCGCCTGGCCAAAGACACCAAGGAGCTACGCCCCGAGTTGAGCGGCCTCCAGGTAGAGCTGGGTGGGCAGGTCTTCGCTGAGTTCAAGCCCCCCGAATCGGAGCTTTTGGGCGTGGCCTTCGCCATCTTCATCCTGCTCATCTCCTTCGGTTCGGTGCTGGCCATGGGCCTGCCCATCGCGGTGGCCCTGTTCGGGGTGGGCACCGGCGTGGCCTTGTTGACCCTGGGCAGCCATCTCACCGACATGCCCGACTTCACCGGGCTGCTGGCCGCCATGATCGGGCTGGGGGTGGGCATCGACTACGCCCTGTTCATCGTCACCCGCTACCGGGAAGGCGTGCACGCCGGGCTCAGCTACGAGGAGGCCACCGTGGCCGCCCTCAACACGGCCGGGCGGGCGGTCATCTTCGCGGGGATCACCGTGGTCATCTCCGTCATGGGCATGGTGTTGATGGGTCTGGGCTTCGTGCGGGGCCTGGCCTACGGGGCCGCCATCACGGTGGCCATGACCATGGTCGCCTCCATCACCCTGCTGCCGGCCCTGCTGGGTTTCGCTCGGGCCCGCCTAGAGATCACCCGCTACCGGGGCCTGGCCGCCGCCGTGCTCATCGCGGTGGGCCTGTTCGGGCTGGGGCTTGGCAGCCTGGTGGTGTTCCTACTGGCCGTCGTGCTGGCTGTGCTGGTTATCTTGGCCTCCTTCTTGGTGCCGGCGCTGCGCAAGGTAATCCCGCGGCCTCAACCCAAGCCGCTGCGCGAGACGGTGTGGTTCCGCTGGAGCCGGGTGGTGCAGCGGCGGCCCTGGCCGGCCGCGCTGGGCGGACTCATCGTCCTGGTGGTGTTGTCCATCCCGGTGTTCTCTCTTCGTCTCGGCTTCTCCGACGAAGGCAATTACCCGGCCGAGACCACCACCCGCAAGGCCTACGATCTTTTGGCGCAAGGCTTCGGGCCTGGCTTCAACGGGCCGCTGTTGGTAGTAGCTGCCCTCCGCGACAAGCCAGAGGTGGCCGAGCAGGTCACCACCGCCCTGCAGGGTGTGGCCGGAGCGACCGTGTTACCGCAATCGCCACCTGGCTCGCCCTTGTCCACCTGGCTGGTGGTGCCGGCCACCTCGCCTCAGGACGCCGCCACTGAAGACCTGGTCAGCCACCTGCGTCAAGACGTGTTGGATCCCATCGAGGCCCAGGCCAGCGTGCGTTTGCCCGTGACCGGGGTGGTGGCCTCCAACATCGACTTCGCCGACTTCATCGCCAAGCGCCTGCCCATCTTCTTCGGAGCGGTCCTGGCGTTGTCATTCCTGCTGCTGATGATGGTGTTCCGTTCGCTCTTGGTCCCCCTCAAGGCGGTGATCATGAACCTGCTGTCCATCGGTGCCGCCTTCGGGGTGGTGGTGGCCGTCTTCCAGTGGGGCTGGGGCGGCAGCCTGGTCGGTCTGGGCAAGGGCGGACCCATCGAGGCCTGGGCGCCGATGATGATGTTCGCCATCGTCTTCGGGCTCTCTATGGACTACGAGGTGTTCCTGCTCTCGCGCATGCGGGAGGAGTTCGACCGCACCGGCGACAACGCCACCGCGGTAGCCGACGGGCTGGCCACCACGGCCAGGGTCATTTCCGCCGCCGCCGCCATCATGGTCTTCGTGTTCGGCAGCTTCCTGCTGGAAGGGGACCGTCAGATCAAGCTGTTCGGGGTGGGCCTGGCCGTGGCCGTGTTCCTCGACGCCACCGTGGTGCGCATGGTCCTGGTGCCCGCCACCATGGAACTGTTGGGCAAGGTCAACTGGTGGCTGCCGGCCTGGCTGGACAAGCGCCTGCCCCGCCTCGACGTGGAGGGCACCCCCCACCCGGTCCCCGCCTCGGCGCCCGGCGGCGGCTGAGCGCGGCGGGGCGTTCAGCGCAGAACGGGCTGGGCCACCCGCCAGGAGGTGGCGGCCTGGAACACAGCGACCCAACCGGCGGCGTCGATGCCCAGATCCAGTAGACGGCGGTGGGCCTCCCTGGCCACCGAGCGGGCCGAGGTGGCCCCCACCGCGGTGAGGGCGTAGCCCTCGGCCAAGCGCACCACCGCTTGGGCCACCACGTCTCCCGTCAGATCCACCTCTTGGCGGCCGGCCGCGAAGGCGGCGATGACCTCGGAGAAGTCACCCCGGATGGCATGGGACAACCCTGCCGCCATGTACGAGTAGGCCATGTCGAGGTAGGTGGAGCGCACCGACTCATGGGCCCGGTCCGCCCCCGCCAGCGCGGCCACCGTGTCTCCAGCGGCCACGTCGGCCAAAGCCAAGGTGGCAACGAGCCCGGGAGAAACCTCAGCGCCGGCCTGTTCCACCGCGCTGCGCAACAACGCCACCGCCGAAGCTGCGTCGCCGCGTTGGAGATGCCACAACCCCTTGGCGCTACTGCGATCCCAGCCAGAGGGCATGCCGAGTTCATCGTCTTGGTCCATACCTTCCAGATGCAGACCCGCTCGCCCCACATCGCCAATGTGGAGGGCGGCGGCCGTCCACACGATGGCCACCAGGGCCCCACCCCGGGGAGGGTTGACCCGCTGGGGGAAGTCGAATACTTCCTCCAACGAGGAGAAGGCGACGGTGATCATCCCCGACGCCACCAGGCTGCGGCTCAGGGCGGCTTGGGCTTGGAGCTGTCCAACCGGATCACCGACCCTGGCGAAATGGTCGCGGGCCTCCTCGGCCCGGGTCACCGCGTCGAGGGTGCGGCCCGACCACAGCCGCACCAAGGCGGTGAGCAGCAACATCATCCCTTCCCCGACCCGGTCACCTCGGACCCTGGCGTCGGGCAGGATATCTTCGGCCAAACCTTCGGCCTCGATCAGGCGGCCCTGGTGGAAGCGGGTGAAGGCCAGCAGGGCATTGGCCCAGCTGAGCCCGCCGGTGTCACCCAGGGTGCTGAAGGCACCGGCGGAAGCATCGATGCGCAGCTCCGCTTCGCTGATACGGCCAGACAGGTACGAGATCCAGGCCAGGTTCTGCAACGCCCAGGCCTCGCCCCGCTGGTCCCCCAGCTCTCGGAAGATGGCCAGCGCCGCCGAGGTGGAGCTCTCGGCGTCGGGGAAGGAACGCTGGTACTGGCGGGCAATACCGATGAGACGTAGCGCCTCGGCCTCGCCGGGACGGTCTCCCAGGGCCCGGAACTCGTCCAAGGCGCCCTGCAGGGTGACGAGCGCCAGATCGACGTCGCCCTCCCTGCGGATGATCTCCCCTGCTATCAGGCAAGCCCGGGTCCGGCCCAGCCGGTCTCCCAGGGCGTCGGCCACCTTGATGGCATCGTCCACATCGGCGTGGGCGCCGGCGATCTCCAACAACCCAAAACGGGCCTCGGCCCGACCCAGCAGGAACTCCAGACGTTGGGCGGAATCCTCACGGCCGGTGAGCTCGAGACCCTGGGAGTAGAGCCGGGCGGCCAGCACATAGACCTCACCGTGCAGGGCTCGTTGGCCCGCCTCGGCCAACCAGCTCAGGGCCTTGGCGGTGAGCCCGGCGGGCAGGTTGGCCCCGAAGCTGAGCTCGTTGGCCAGGCTGGCCGCTTGGGCGTAGTGGTGGGCGATGCGGTCGATCACCCCGACGTCGGAGGCGATCTCGTCGCGGTGCTCTTCCATCCAACGAGCGATCTCGGCGTGGCGACTCGCCCGGTCGCTCTTCGTGAGGGTGCCGTAGGCCACCTCACGCAGCACGTCGGACCGAAACGACCAACGATCCCCGGTGAGGTTGAGGACCTCCTTGTCGACCAATACGTCAAACGCGGGACGCCAGATCGGGCCGAGACCCATGGAGGTACACATCGTCTGCAAGGCGAACAACCCGCCACTACGACCCAGCACGGCGGCGTTGTCCAACACCGCCCGCTCGTCGGGTTCGAGGCGGTCGAGGCGGGCGGCGATGAGGCCCCGTAACGTCTCGGGCAACTCGCCGGCGGGGGCGACGGGTGCCGCTCCCAGGCTGCGGCCCTCGCTATCCACGGCGCTGATCGTTCCGCTGCCCTGACGTTCCAGTAACGCCACCAGCTCTTCCAGGAAGAACGGGTTACCCCCGGAGCGGGCCAGCAACATGCGCCGAGTGTCGACATCGATCGGTGTGACCAGCAGCTGGTCGAGCAGCTGGCCGGCGGCGGCTTGGTCCAAGGGGTCAAGGTTGACGATGAGATGGTCGTGGCGGCCGGTACGCGGCCTCCAGCGGGCATCAATGAGATGGCGGGCGGTGGCCACCAGCACGAAGGGGTTACGGCCAAGACCGTCGATGACCTCGTCGATGACCTCCAGCACGAGATCGTCGGCCCAGTGCAGGTCGGCCAGGCGAAAGAACACGGGCTGGCGGGCGGTGGCCGCTTCCAGCACCTGGATGAGGGCCCGGCTGGCTTCCGCTCGGGCCCGCTGGGGATCCACCGGGCGCTCCGCCTGATAGCCCATCAGGTACAACAGGTTGGCCGTGAGGTGGTTGACCGCAGCCGCCTCGACGTCGACCTGCAACAGGTCCGCCACCGCCTGAAGGGTGGCCTGGCGGGCCTCCGCCACCGGGGTGCGGTCCGCGATGTCGAACAGCACCTGCAGGGCGGCGCCAATGGGGTACCAGATGTTGGCCTCCCCGTAGGGCACGCAGTGGCTCTCCAACATCCGGGCGCCC
This sequence comes from Acidimicrobiia bacterium, assembly GCA_031422955.1. Lineage (GTDB taxonomy): Bacteria > Actinomycetota > Acidimicrobiia > Acidimicrobiales > CAIXPF01 > CAIXPF01. Next base: position 6,977 of record JANPEN010000588.1, on the reverse strand, counting down.
ATTTCCCGCTCCACCCAGCTGGCCACGTCATCGGCCAGGCGGGTTTTGCCCACCCCTGCATCTCCCAGCAGCATGACGAGCAGGGTGCGACGCTGGGCAAAGGCCAAGGTGATGGCCGAGCGCAGTAGAGCGAACTCCGGTTCTCGACCGATGAGCGGCGTTTGCCGGCGCCGCGGCCGCCGGCCCGGCAACAGCAGAATGTCCACCGCCTGATAGGCGTCGATCGGTTCTTCCCGGCCCCGGGCCTGCACCAGCCCAATGGCCTCGTAGGCGACCACGTCCCTGGTGGCTTCGTGGGTGAGGGGACCGACGTAGACCTGCCCGGGAGGAGCAGCGGACTGCAACCGGTTGGCGGTGTTCACCACATCACCGATGGCGGTGTACTCACCGCCGGACCGCATGGCCCCGGTGAGAACCTCGCCGGTGTTGACCCCGATGCGCATCTGGATGTCGGCCCCGACTTCGGTGGCGTAGGCGCGCATGGTGTGCTGCATGGCCAACGCGGCCCGCACGGCCCGTTCAGCATCGTCCTCGTGGGCGAGCGGCGCCCCGAAGAGGGCCACGATGGCGTCGCCCAAAATCTTGTCGACCCGGCCCCCGAACTCCACGATGTCACGCACCAGCCGTTCGAAACCCCGGTCCACCAGGGCCTTCACCTCCTCCGGATCCATGGTCTCGGCCAAGGCGGTGAACCCCACCAAGTCGCCGAACAACACCGTTACCACCCGCCTCTCGTCGCCGTGGCCGCTCAGCCCGTGCCCACAGGAGGGACAGAAACGGCTACCCGCGGGAGCAGGGGCGCCGCAGGAGGGACAGGACATGAGCCCAGCATACGGCCCTCGTCGAAGCGACGGCCGCCCACTTTCACGGCTCAGCCTCTCCCCGCGCGTCACGCTGCGTGATGGCCTGCCCACGAGCGAATGGCCGGCATCGTCAGACGGGCGGAGCGACCTAGCTTGAACCCCGTGTCCATCCACTTCGACCCCGCCGATCCCGGCGCCGCCCTGATGCAGTTCCTCACCGAGCGCCACCTCGCCACGTTGACCACGTTGAGTGATGATGGCGTCCTGCATGTGGTGCCGGTGGGTTTCACCTATCAGCCCGGCCTGACGCTGGCCCGGATCATCACCTTCGCCTCCTCTCGTAAGGCCCGCAACGTGGCTCAGCGGCCGGGCGGACCGGCCGCGCTGTGCCAGCTGGATGGCCGGCGTTGGGTGAGCCTGCACGGGCAGGCCTTTCTGCGAGACGACGAGGCGGCCAACGCGGAGGCGGTGGCCCGCTACGCCGCCCGCTACCGGCCCACTCGCAGCCGCCCCGATCGGGTCACCATCGAGGTGATGGTGACCAAGATCATCGGCAACCTGGGCCCGGCCAGCTGAGGGCGGACACGGGCCCCGCCGTTTGGCCGGATCGAGCTAGCGCGCCTATCTTTCGAACCAACAACAGAAAACGCGCCACGCGCTGCGGGGTTGGGTGTAAATCCCGACCGGCGGTTACAGCCCGCGAACCCTCCCCTTCGGGGAAGGGCCGACCCGGTGGAAGTCCGGGGCCGACGGTGAAAGTCCGGATGGGAGCAGCGGGAACGGCGTCGCCGCCACGGCGTGAGCGACCTTTTTTGGCCGCCCACGACGTGCTCGACGCCCCCCCACCCATCGTTCCCCTTCGTATCGGGCCTGACGATGGAGGTATGAGGGTGGCGCCAACGGCGGTTTCCCCAACGGTGGTTTCCCCAACGGCGGTTTCCCCAACGGTGACCAGCGAGCGCTCGAGCGAGGTGTTGGCCGAAATCCCCACCGCCGTGGCCGCCTTCGCCAGAGGGGAGATCCTGGTCGTGGTGGACGACGAGGACCGTGAGAACGAGGGTGACCTGATCATGGCCGCCCAGTTCGCCACCCCCGAGAAACTGGCCTTCTTCGTGCGTTATACCTCCGGGGTGATCTGCGCCCCCATGCCGGCCGCGTTGTGCACCGCCTTGGACCTGCCGCTGATGGTGGAACGCAACACCGAGTCCCACCGCACCGCCTTCACCGATTCCGTCGACGCCGCCCGCGGGGTGAGCACCGGGATCTCCGCCGCCGACCGGGCCTTCACCCTGCGCCTCTTGGTCGAAGCCGGCACCCAACCCTCCGACCTCGCCCGCCCCGGGCACATCTTCCCGCTTCGCGCCCGCGGCGGTGGCGTCCTCATCCGCCAGGGCCACACCGAAGCGGGAGTCGACCTGTGCCGGCTGGCCGGGTTGGCCGAGGTCGGGGTGCTGGCCGAGATTGTCAACGACGACGGCACCATGGCCCGCTTCGATCAGCTCACCGCCTTCGCCGCCACCCACGGCCTGCTGATGATCACCATCGCGGACCTGGTCCGTCACCGCCGTCGTACCGAGCGCTTGGTCCGCCGGTCCGCTACCGCCTCGGTGGACACCCGCTGGGGCCGTTTCGAGGCCGCCTCCTACATAGCGGCACTCGACGGCAGCGAGCACCTGGCCCTCATTCTGGGCGATCTGCACGAACCGGGGAAGCCACCGCCCTTGGTGCGGGTGCACACCGAGTGCACCCTGGGAGACCTGTTCGGCTCCCAGGCCTGCCGTTGCGGGGCCCATCTGGAAGCCGCCCTGGCCGCCCTGGCCAGCGAGGGCCGGGGCGCGCTGGTCTATCTGCGAGGCCCCGAGGCCAGGGCCGGGGGGATGGGGCAGGGGCTGGAGACGTTGAACCGAAGGCCCGACCTGGCCGGAGCGGGCGACGGTCATGGGGTGGCCAGCGAGGTCGAGGACCGGGCCGAGTTCGGGGTCGGAGCGCAGATCCTGGTGGATCTGGGCATCGAGAAGCTGCGGCTGCTGAGCGACAATCCCACCCATTACGGCGGCCTGGAGGGATTCGGGCTCACCATCACCAACCGGGTCCCCCTGCTGGCCGACCCGGACCCGAAGGGACCCTGACCATGGTCAACATACTGGAAGGTACGTTACGGGGCGAAGGCCGGCGCATTGCGGTAGCCGTGGCTCGCTGGAATGAGTTCATCACCGAGCGGTTGCTGAGCGGGGCGCTGGACACGCTGCGGCGCTCCGGCACCGCCGACGACGATGTGACCGTGGTGTGGGTACCGGGCAGCTTCGAGCTACCCACCGTGTGCAACCAGCTCGCCCGTACCGGTCGGTATGACGCGGTGGTGGCGTTGGGTGCGGTCATCCGGGGGGCCACGTCCCACTACGAGCTGGTGGCCGGCCAATGCGCCTCCGGTCTGGCCAGCGTGGCCCTAGAAACCGGGGTACCGGTCATTTTCGGGGTGCTGACCACCGAGACCATCGAACAGGCCATCGAGCGGGCCGGCTCCAAAGCCGGCAACAAAGGCGCCGAAGCCGCTTCCTGCGCGCTGGAGATGGTCGGCATCCGAGAGGCCATCGCCGCGGGTTGACTCAGGCGCTGATGAGCTCGGCTCGGCCGAAATCCTTGGCCCATTGCCACAACAGCCCCGGCGGTAGGGCCTGGGCCAGCAGGAAGCCCTGACCGCGTTGGCAGCCCATGGCCAGCAGGGCGGCTCTGGCTTCCTCGTCCTCGATGCCTTCTGCCACCACCCGCAGCTCCAGGTTGCCAGCCAAGTCGATCACCGTGCGGGCGATCATGGCGTCCGAAGCGTCTCGGGCCAGGTCCCGCACGAAGGAACGGTCCAACTTCAGCTCCGACACCGGGAGCCGTTTGAGGTAAGCCAACGACGAGTAGCCGGTGCCGAAATCGTCGATGGACAGACCCACGCCCAGATCGTGCAGCCGGGTCAGCATCTCCTCGGCCCGGCCCGCCTCGTGCATCAACTCGGTCTCGGTGATCTCCAAGGTCACCCGCTCCGCGGCGACCCCGTGGTAGGCCAGGGTGGCGGCCAGATGGTCGGGAAAAGCCGGCTCCAGCAGGTTGCGGACCGAGATGTTGATGGACATCTCCAGATCCAACCCGTCGCGGCGCCACTGGGCGGCCTGGGCCACCGCCTCCTCGACCACGAAGCGGGTCAAACGGTCGACCAAGCCCAGGTGCTCGGCCACGGCCACGAACTCGGCGGGGCTGATGTCGCCCAGGTCGGGATGATGCCAGCGCAACAACGCCTCAGTGGCCACCACCTGGTTAGTGGCCAGGTCGATCTGGGGCTGATAGCGAACCTCCAGGCTTCGTCGATCGAGCGCCTGGCGCAGGTCCGAGGCCATGGTCAGGCGACGGGCGCTGAGTTCGCCGTGCACCGGTTGGTACACCTCAATGGAAGCGTCTGGCCGCGCTTTGGCCGCGTAAAGGGCGAGATCAGCTCGCTGCAGCAGGCTGGCCTCGTCCGATGCGTGCTCGGGTGCGCAGGCCAACCCGATGGAAGCCCCGATCACCAACTGCACCCCGTCAAGCTGGAGCGGTTCCTCCACGACCTCCAGCAGGTGACGGGCCAACAGCTCCGCTTCTGGCGCCGTGCAGGGGCTGACCAGCACGGCGAACTCGTCCCCGCCCAGACGGGCCACCTCAGTCCCCGGTCCCGCGTGGGTCATCAGACGATGGGCGACCGCTTGCAACAAACGATCTCCGGCGTCATGACCCAAGGTGTCATTGACGTCTTTGAAGCCGTTGAGATCCACCAGCAACACGGCGAGGCTTCCCTTGCCGCCCCCAACGGCAGTCGGCCCTGCGTCGGTCAGGTCCAACTCGCCCGCCGCGGCACCGTCAGCACCGTCAGCACCGTCAGCACCGTCAGCACCGTCAGGCCCGACCGTGAGCGCCTGGTTGAGGCAGCGGTTGAACAATCGACGGTTGCCCAGGCCGGTGAGGGCGTCGTGGAGGGCGAGCTGCTCGCGCTCGTCGGCTTGGTTGCGCAATTGGGCGATGAGGCGCAGATTCTCAACCGACATGCCCGCATGGTTGGCCAGCGCGGACAGCGCGGTGACGTCGGAACGATCGAACAGCTTGGCGTTGCCGGAACGACCTCGCACCACCAACACCCCCAGCAGCGACGCCCCCGCCAGCAAGGGCACGGCAATGGCGTCACCATGACGTCGCCGGGCTCGCACCGCCACACTGGCCCGCAGCACCGCCTGCCGGCTCGACACCACCCGAGCCAACAAAGGGTCGCTCTCCCAGCGGGGATACGCCACCGGGGTGAGCACCGTGTCCCCGGGGCCCAGCTGAACCCATCGCAGCGGCTGATGATCGGCCAGCAACAACAGCTCCACCTGCCGGGCGTGCAAGACGGTGGCCGCCTCCCGCAAGGTGACGGCGATGGCCTCGTCGATGGCGTCGGCCTGGGAGACCTTGCCGGTGAAGTCGTAAAGCCGCTCCAGGTTCTGGTGGCGGCCGTTGAGCCGGGTGAAGCCCACATAGGCCAGGTAGGACACCCCCGCCGGAGGCAACAGCAACAGCAGTGCCCAAGGGGCCAGCTGCCACAGCAACACCGCCACCAGGCCCAAGGCGGCGTTGGCGGTCTCAGCCAGGGTGGTGAAGGCCCAGGTCCGCCCGAACAGCAGGGGTTGACCACCCGGCGTGGTGAACCTAATGGCCACCAGGATCAAAGCCAGCGCCACCGCGGTGTACACCGCCATACCGGCGAAGACGGTGAACCAGTTGCGGGCGTCCAGGGCCGAGCCAGTCCACCACGGGGTGACCCGAACGAGTGCGGTGACCGAGGCAGCCTCGAACAGGTAGAGGGCAACGTTGAAGGTCAGCTTGATCCTGTCGCGCTCGACCCGCAGGAGAGCCAGGGCCAGCGCCCCTCCCACCACCCGAGCCGAGATCAGGGTGACGGGGTCCACCGTGAACAACCCGAAGACCAACACGAAATGGGCAGGGGTGACAGCAATGGCGTGGTCTCGTACGTCGAGGGAGATGTCGACCCGATCCCCGACCAAGAAGGCCAGGGCCAGCGCCAGCCAGGGAACCGATAGCGGCAACGCCGACGTCGGGACCCTGACCGGGGGCCACACCGCCACGGTCAGGCAGCAGATGCCGAGCAGGCTCAGACCTACCACGAGGAGCAACGGCTCACTCGTTTTCCGCTGTGCGTTCACGCCGCTGCTCGCTCTCCTCGCGCCGTTCGACGCAGGCCCGCCGCCCGCCCATCACCGACCCTTGCCAGCATGCGCATCCGTGGAAACATCCCTTAACGTGATGATACCGGCACGTCGAGTGATTTCCTCCGAGGCGGGTTGCGGGTGCTCGCCTCGTCAGGGGCCGGCCCCGACGGGCGGGCCGAGGGGCAGGGCCTGGCAGTGGGGGCACCAGTAGGTCGAGCGGTGGTGCTCACCCAATCGAGCCATCTCGATGGGCGTCCCGCAGCGAGGACAGGGCCGGCCGTGACGCCGGTACACCGCCAACCCGCCGGGCACCCCGGGAGCAGCGACCCGAGGTCCGGTCCCCAAGTTGGCCCGCAGCAGCTGGTGGGCCTGCCGGTAGAGGGCCTGACGGCCTTCCTGGTCGAGACGCCCCAGGGCCAGTTCGGGAGCCAGGCGCTGCCGCCACAACAGCTCGCTTTTGTACACGTTGCCCAGACCGGCGGCCACCCGTTGATCGAGGAGCACATCGAGCAGCGGGCGAGCGGGATCCTCGCCGTCGAGTCGACCCAACACGGCGACCAGGTCTGGCTCGGGGCCAGTGAGGTCCGGCCCAAGATGCGCCACTGGCCAGCCGGTCGAGCCGGTTCGGCTGCTGCGAACCAGGGGGGCGGCGAAGCACAGCGCCACCCACTCCTCGGTGTCGATGCGGACCCGCACGGTGTGGGCCGGCCGGGGCCAACGCTGGCCGGACCGGGCCAGATGCCAGGACCCGCTCATGCCCAGGTGAACCTGGACCAGGACCCCGGGAAAAAGTGTCTCGTGGGCGGCCGGACCGGGTGCCTCGTGGGCGGCCGGACTGGACCGCGCAAAGGCGCAAGATCTTCAGATCGTGTCGCGCGTTCTAAGTGACGAGGCAAAGAAGGCCCAAGGTCTGCCCGTCACTCCGCCTGCCGCTCCGGCTGCCCCTGCGGCA
>JANPEN010000587.1:0-4238 GCA_031422955.1 Acidimicrobiia bacterium | reverse complement strand
CATCATCACCGCTGCGCGTATAGATCTTCACCGCCGCGGAGGCTAGCGAGCGCCGCTACCGGCACCAGTGCCTGAACCGATGGGCTTCCCCGGGCCTGTGTGCTGAACCTCGACACACCTGAGCTCGTCCCTCGTGCCGCTCTCATCGACTACAACGCCACCCTGGGAGCCCATCGCTGGGGTGAAGTCCGCGCCGCCCTGGAACGCGCCGTGAACTGCGGACCTCGATGAGCCGATTTCACGTGAGTGGTCTCCCGCAACTGAGTGCACTCATCTAAATGCCCATGTCTTAAGGTGCCCGGTAAGAGCGAGGGACGGCTCCCCGGCCCTGGTTAGCCTGGCCCAATGGTTGATTTCCTGTCCTTGCTCGAACGCGGCGTGGTCATCTTCGACGGGGCGACAGGCACCCACATCCAGTCCTTGGGGCTGGGGCCCGATGACTTCGGCGGCGCCCTCCTCGAAGGCTGCAACGAGATCTTGGTCGCCACCCGGCCCGAGCTGATCACCGACATGCACCGCCAGTACCTCGCCGCCGGCGCCGATGTCACCGAAACCAACACCTTCGGCAGCTTCTCCGTGCCCCTGGGCGAATACAACTTGGCCCATCGCTGCTACGAGCTGAACGCCCAGGCCGCCTCCCTGGCCAAGGCGGTAGCGGAGGAGTTCACCCTCGCCGATCCCAACCGTCCCCGGGCCGTGGCGGGGGCCATGGGGCCTGGCACCAAGTTCGCTTCCCTCGGCCAGATCACCTACGTCGAGCTGCGCGACGCCTACCAGGAACAAGCCCGGGGGCTGATCGACGGCGGGGTCGATCTGTTGTTGATTGAGACCCAGTTCGACCTGTTGGGCCTCAAAGCGGCCATGGCCGGGGCCCGCCGAGCCATGGCGGACTGTCGGCGCCAGGTGCCCATCCAAGCCCAAGTCACCATCGAGATAACCGGGCGCATGCTGCCGGGCACCGAGATCGGTGCCGCCCTCACCGCCATCGACCCGTTGCGGCCTGACGTGATCGGTATCAACTGCGCCACCGGGCCTTCAGAGATGTGGGAGCACCTGCGCTATTTGTGCGAACACGCCCGCATGCCGGTTTCTTGTCTCCCCAATGCCGGCCTGCCCTCGGTGGTCAACGGCCACATGCACTACGACCTCACCGCCGCGCAGCTGGCCGAGTACCACCGTCGTTTCGTCAGCGAGCTGGGGGTGCAGGTCATCGGTGGCTGCTGCGGAACCACGCCCGACTACATCCACCTACTGGACCAGACGTGTCGCGGCCTCACCCCCGCCGCCCGCCAGCCCGTCCACGAGGCGGCCGCTGCTTCGATCTATTCCAACGTCACCTTGGCCCAGGAGACCTCGTTCCTCATTATCGGCGAGCGCACCAACGCCAACGGTTCCAAGAAGTTCCGGGACCTGATGCTGGAGGGGGACTGGGACGGCTGCGTGCAGATGGCACGCGAGCAGATTCGAGAAGGAGCCCACCTGCTCGATCTGTGCGTGGACTACGTCGGTCGGAACGGCGTCGCCGATATGGATGAGTTGGCCCGCCGCCTCTGCACTCAGTCCTCGGTTCCCCTGACGCTGGACTCCACCGAGCCCGAGGTGCTCGAGGCCGGCCTGCAGTGGATCGGCGGGCGGGCGGTGCTCAACTCCGCCAACCTCGAAGATGGCGACGCACCCGGCTCGCGGGCGGACCGGGTGTTCTCTCTGGCCAAGGAGTACGGCGCGGCGGTCATCTGCCTGCTCATCGACGAAACGGGCCAGGCCAGGGATCTGGAATGGAAGATGCGGGTGGCCAAGCGCATCCACGACCTGGCCGTGGATCGGTACGGCCTGGAGCCTTGCGATCTGATCTTCGACGCGCTGACCTTTCCTCTCTCCACCGGGGACAACGACCTGCGGGGCGACGCCATGGCCACCATAGAAGCCATCCGCCGCATCAAGAAAGAGCTGCCCGGTTGCTTCACAACACTGGGGGTATCCAATGTCTCATTCGGGCTTTCTCCGCCCACCCGCCACGTGCTCAACAGCGTGTTCCTCAACGAATGCGTGCAAGCGGGCCTCGACTCCGCCATCGTGCACGCCGGCAAGATTCAGCCCCTCAACCGCATTCCTGACGAACAACGCCAGGTGTGTCTTGATCTCATCTACGACCGACGCGACGCCGCCACCAAGTACGACCCGTTGCAGAAGCTGCTGGCCATCTTCGCCGATGTCACAGTGGCCAAGGCCGAAAAGGTCGATCGCAGCGGTTGGCCGGTGGCGGAACGGTTGACCCAGCGCATCATCGACGGCGAGCGTGACGGGCTCGACGGGGACCTCGATGAGGCCATGGCCACCGGCCAGGCCCCCCTCGACATCATCAACGAGCCGTTGTTGGCCGGCATGAAGGTGGTGGGTGAGCTCTTCGCTACGGGCGAGATGCAGTTGCCCTTCGTGCTGCAGTCGGCGGAGACCATGAAGAAGGCCGTCGGCTACCTCGAGGGGTTCATGGACAAGGCCGACACCGCCTCGGTCAAGGGATCCATCGTGTTGGCCACCGTCAAAGGCGATGTCCATGACATCGGCAAGAACCTGGTCGACATCATCCTCACCAACAACGGCTACGCGGTGCATAACCTCGGCATCAAAGTCGCTATCTCCGAGATGATCGACAAAGCCGTGGAAACCAAAGCCGACGCCATCGGCATGAGCGGGTTGTTGGTGAAATCCACCCTGATCATGCGAGACAACCTCGAAGAGCTCAACGCCAGGGGCCTGTCGGGCGTGCCCGTGCTGTTGGGCGGGGCCGCCCTCACCCGCTCCTACGTCGAGCGCGATCTGCGCGAGGTCTACAAGGGCAGGCTGTTCTACGGCAAGGACGCCTTCGAGGGGTTACGGGTCATGGACCGCTTGGGCGAACTACGCCGCAGCGGCGAGGAGGATCACGACTTCGGCCACACCCCGACCGGGCGTAGCCTGCCGGAGCGTTCCCGGCTGCGTGACGGCGACGCCGCCAGCGCCAACACCCCCCGCCGTTCCCCCGAGGTCGACCCGGCCAACCCGTTGTTCGTGCCCCCCTTCCTCGGCTCCAAGGTGGTCAAGGGCGTCGCCCTGGACGAGATCGCCACCTACACCAACGAAACCGCCCTGTTCCGTAACCAGTGGCAGTTCCGTCCCATCAAAGCGGTGGACGGCGCCGGCCACGAGGCCATGGAAACCGACGCCGAGTTCAAAGATCGGGTCCGTCCGCTCCTGCGGGAAGAGTTAGCCATGGCCAAACAGGCCGACCTGTTGGTGCCCCAGGTGGTGTACGGCTACTTCCCCGTCAACGCCGACGGGACCGACCTCATCGTCTGGGAAGACACCGACCGGCGCGGCGAGCGCACCCGGTTCTCCTTTCCCCGCCAGCGCGAGCATCCCTACCTGTGCATCGCCGATTTCTTCCGACCGGTGGAGTCCGGCGAGGTGGACTACGCCGCCTTCCACATCGTCACCATGGGGGCTCGAATCTCGGAGGAGACCGCCGCGCTGTTCACCGAGAACCGCTATCAGCACTACCTGCTGCTGCACGGGCTTGGGGTGGAAATGACCGAGGCGCTGGCGGAGTACTGGCATCGCCGCATTCGCCAGGAGTGGGGCTTCGCTGACGAGGACGGCACCTCCCTCACCGGGCTGTTCCGCCAGGTTTTCCGGGGTGGACGCTACAGCTGGGGCTACCCGGCCTGTCCCGACCTGGAAGACAACGCCAAGGTGGCCGACCTGTTGGGCGCCGATCGCCTTGGCATCGAGGTCAACGAGGAAACCGGCTGGCAATTCCAACCCGAGCAGACCACCTCCGCCATCATCTGCCACCACCCCCAGGCCAAGTACTTCGTGGCCCGCTCGTAGGACCCTCCTGACTCGGGGCGCATGGTCAGGGGGCTCGATGGCCCGTCCAGGCAGTGCCGTCCCAGTACTGCCGAGCCATACCGTTCGGTACGGGATACCAGCCGGCGGGCGGAGCCGGGTTCTGCAAACCACTCGGCGGTAGCCGCTCACCCCAACCGGGGAAGGGGCTGCACCAACGTCGCAGTGGGCGCGAACAGGTCGCCGAGGTCGGCCACCCGCTCGAGTACATCGTCGGCCAGGAACCGCAACTCCAGTGATCCATCGGCGGCGGCTTCGACCTCGTCCCAAGTCACCGGGGTCGATACCGTTGGGTATGGTCTGGCCCGAAGGGAGTACACTCCGATGGTGGTTTTGTGGCGGCTGTTCTGGCT
>JANPEN010000586.1:0-9672 GCA_031422955.1 Acidimicrobiia bacterium | reverse complement strand
GACCGGGTGAGCGACCTCCAGTCCGCGGTGGCTAAGGCCGCGCCCGGCCTGTTCGGGCTCGATCAGCGGGCGGTGGCCAACGTTGGTCTGGCCGGCTTCGCCGCCCCCATGACCGCCCATGGGGCCCAGGTGGTGACGCTGGATTGGCGGCCGCCGGCGGGCGGGGATCCCGATCGGGCCTGGCGGTTGGCGGCATCGTTCGACGACGCGGCGGTGGAGGCGGCCAACGCCACCGCGGTGGCCGCCTTCCTGGCCGCCGAGCCGGTGCTGGTCGGGGTGGGTCTGGGCCGCGACCTGTTGGCCGCGCTGGGCGCTGGCACCCGCCGGCTGCTGCACGCCGGACCGCCGATCGCCTACGGGGACATGTGCGGGCCCATGCAGGGAGGCCTCATCGGCGCCGCCCTGCTGGAAGGCTGGGCCCCCGATGCCGACAGCGCCGCCCGCCAGCTGAGCCACGGCCAGATCGACGTGGAGCCGTGCCACCATCACGGCGCGGTGGGGCCTATGGCCGGGGTGATCAGCCCCTCCATGCCGTTGTGGGTGGTGCAGGATCGCTCGTCGGGCCGACGCAGCTTCAGCAACCTCAACGAGGGTTTGGGTTCGGTGCTGCGCTTCGGGGCCAACAACGAAACGGTGCTCAACCGCCTGGCGTGGATGCGCGACGAGCTGGGCCCGGTGCTGGCCCACGCCCTGGGGCGCCGGCCGGAGGGGCTGGCCCTGGGGCCGTTGATGGCCCAAGCGCTGCACATGGGCGATGAGGTCCACAACCGCAACGTGGCCGCCACCGGGTTGTTCCTGCGCCAGCTGCTTCCCGCCATGCTCGATGGTGACCTTTCCCAGGCCGCCCTGCAGCGGGTGGTCGCCTTCATCGGCGCCAACGACCACTTCTTTCTCAATGTTTCCATGGCCGCCTGTCACGCCATGCTTCAGGCCGCGGCAAACATACCGGATAGTACGATGGTGACGGTCATGGCTCGCAACGGGATCAACTTCGGTATCCAGGTCTCCGGAACCGGTAGCCGATGGTTCGAGGCCCCCGCCCAGGTGGTGGAGGGACTTTTCTTTCCTGGCTACACCGCCACTGACGCAGCCGCCGATCTGGGCGACAGTGCCATCACCGAAACGGCCGGGCTGGGCGGTTTTTGCATGGCTGCGGCGCCGGCCATCGCCCGCTTCGTGGGCGGCTCGCCGGCCGATGCGTTGGCGCAAAGCCGCCAGATGCACAGCCTGGCCCTGGCCACTAACCCCGCCTTCACGCTGCCGGCGTTGGATTTCGCCCCCACCGTTGCCGGTATCGACATCCGCCGAGTGCTCGACAGCGGGGTCTTGCCGGTGATCAACACCGGCATAGCCCACCGCCAGGCGGGGGTGGGACAAATCGGAGCCGGCATCACCCACGCCCCCTTCGGTTGCTTCCTTTCCGCCTTCGATGAAATGTTTCCCGCCATACTGAGTAGTACGGTCGTACCGAGTAATATGTCCGTACCGAGTAGTACGGACAGCCCGGATGGCTGAGGGGCGGCGCCGGCTGGCGGTCGTCGCGGTGGGCGGCAACGCCTTGGTCTCCGACGAGGATCACCTCTCCATCGGGGACCAGTACCACAACGTGCAGGCGCTGGCCCCCGCCTTGGCCGACGTGCTGGCCGCCGGCTGGGATCTGGTTGTCACCCACGGCAACGGTCCCCAGGTGGGCTTCATTCTCCATCGCTCCGAGCTGGCCAGTCACCAGGTGGCCCCGGTGCCGTTGGACTACGCGGTGGGCGACACCCAGGGGGCCATGGGCTACATGTTTGCCAAGGCCCTCGACAACGAGCTGAGCAGGCGCGGCCAGCGTCGTCCTGTGGTCGCCCTGGTCACTCGCACTGTGGTCGATGGCGCCGATCCCGCCTTCGCCCACCCCGACAAGCCGGTGGGGGCGTTCCTTACCGAGGCGGCGGCCCAAGTGTCGGCGCAGCGTTGGGGTTGGCAGGTCATGGCCGAAGCCGGTCGGGGTTGGCGCCGGGTGGTGCCCTCGCCCACCCCGTTGGAGGTGGTAGAGGCGCCGGTGGTGCGGTTGCTGGTCGACCAAGGCGTGGTAGTCATCGCCGCCGGCGGGGGCGGGGTGGCGGTGGTACGCGACGAGCAGGGTTGTTTCGTGGGCGTGGAGGCGGTGGTGGATAAGGACAGAACCAGCGCCCTGCTGGCCCAGACCCTCGGTGCCGACGCCTTGGTCATCTGCACCGGGGTCGAACGCGTCGCCCTCGATTTCGGCCTGCCCACCCAACGCTGGCTGGATCGGCTGAGCTGCACCGAAGCAGCCGTGTATCTGCGCCAGGGCCAGTTCGCCGCCGGTTCCATGGGCCCCAAGATCGAGGCGCTGCTCAGCTTTGTGGGCAGCGGCCCGGGCAGGGTGGGCGTGGTCACCACCCCCGACCGGGTGGGTCAGGCCCTGGCCGGGCTGGCCGGCACCGCCATTGTCGAGGACGCCGTCACCTAGGCGCTCGGCCCGAAGGACCGACCGACAGCTCCGGAATTGTTCATCGATTCGCCCAGGGCAACACGGTGGCTTCGCTCCACTGGTCGGGACGAATGCCGAAGGCCTCGATCATCTTTTGCCAGCCGGACCCAACCACGATCACCGCAGACAGCTCCAAGATTTCGCCGTCGCTGAGGTCCTGGCGCAAGGCGGCCATGGTGGCTTCGTCGATGACGGGGTGTTCCACCCCCAACAGATCGACCAACCGCAGGGCGGCCAGCGTCTTGACCGGAAGGTCGGCGGCATCGAGATCGCCCACGGCGGCCTGCACTTCGTCTTCGGTGAGTCCTCGGCGCATCAACGATGCGCTACGGGCCAGGCTTCAATGCACGCACTGATTGCGAGCGGCCATGCGGATACGGCACAGCTCCACCGCCTTGGGGTCCAGGCTGGAGGCGTCGGTGTACACGAAGGAAACCCAGCTCAAGAAGAGATCCAAGACTCCTGGCCGCTCGGCCAGGGTGAGGAACAGGTTGTCGTCCTGGTACGCCTTGTCGAACCACACCTCAAGCCGTCGGCGCATGTCCTCGGGCAGGGTGGAAGGGTCAGCCTTGGGGAGCTGCCCGTAGTCATTGGCCATCCCGAAACCGTATCCGACCGCCATCAAGATTGGCTCGACGGCACTATCGCGGCCATGTTGAGGTGGTTCGAGCTGCGTTAAGAAAGGGGCGGTGGTTACCGGTGGGCGCTGATCAGCACACCCTTGGTCGCAAGCAGGGCGACCTCCTCGGCCGACCAGCCCAGCATGGCGGCCAGGATTTCCTCGTTGTGCTGGCCCAGCAGCGGCGCGGGTAAGCCGGCCAGCACGGGGGACTCGGAGAACTTGAGAGGTACACCAGGTGCGGGCACCAGCCCCAGGATGGGATCGGGGATGTGGTCGATCATGCCCCGGGCGAGGAAATGCTCGTCGGTGATGGCATCCATCGGGGTTCGCACCCGCTCGCCGGGAACCCGATGGTGCTCGAAGGCGGCCATGACCGCCTCGTCGCTTCCTTGGGCGGCCATCCAGGCCTCGATCAAGGCAATCAGCTCGATCTGGTGCTCGGCCCGCAACGGGGCGGTGCCGAAGCGGGGGTCGTGTTCCAGATCGGTGCGATCCATGGCTCGGCACAGGTTGGGCCATTGGTTGTCCATCGCCAGCAGCACAATCCAATACTGCGGTCCCTGAAAGACCCCGCACGGGCACACCAACGGGTGATGGCGCCCGATCCGGTGGGGGGTGTATTCGCCTTCGCTCACGGCGTAGGCGCTGATGCCCAGCTCGTGGTTCTGCAGCATCGTATCCACCAAGGAAATGTCGAGGTGCTGGCCGACCCCGGTGCGTTCCCGGTGGTACAGCGCGTAGCCCAGGGCGCCAAAGCAGTTGAGCCCGGCGGTGGTGTCCGACACGGCGATACCTACCGCGGTGGGCGGGCCGTCGGGATCCCCGATCATGTGCATGAGCCCTGAGTAGGCCTGGGCGATGGGATCGAAACCGACGCGGTGGGACAACGGACCCTCACGACCGAAGGCAGACACAGACGCCATGATCACCCCCGGGTTCAGCGCCCGCAGGTCCTCGTAGCCCAGGCCGCGCCGTTCCATAACGCCGGGACCGTAGTTCTCCACGACCACGTCGACGCAGCCGACCAGTTCGGCAATGAGGGCCAGACCGGCGGGGTCCTCGAGGTCCACGGCGAGGCTGCGCTTGCCCCGGTTGTGCTGCACGAAACAGCTGCTGCGCCCCTCCCGCAGCCATGGTGCCAAGCGTAATAGGTCCCCGGTGGGGGCTTGTTCGACCTTGATCACGTAGGCGCCCAACGCGGCCATCAGCCGGGTCACCGTCGGGCCGGCCACGTATTGGGTGAAGTCCAACACCTTGAGTCCAGACAGGATCGGCAGCGGTGTACTCGTCATCAGCGCAGCGTAGGTCCACGCGTGATCGCGCCGCGCCCCCGGGGGCCACCCACCTACACGCCCAGATGGAACACCTCGGCCACGTTGTCGTGCAGGACGCGGTTGCGTTCGTCCTCACTGAGATGGGCGGTCTGGGCGCTGAGCACGGCCTGAGAGCGCGGCCAGGTGGAATCGGTATGGGGAAAGTCGTTGGCCCACATCAGGCACTTGGAATCCACCATCATCGGCGATTGGTAGGCGGTTTTGTCGTCTTGGAACGTGAAATGCACGTTCGAGAGCACATAGTCGCTGGGCTGGCGAGTGATGGTGCGTTGCATGGCCACGCCCCATCGCTCTGCGGCATGGTCGGAGCGGTACATCCAGTGGGGGACCCAGCCGGCGTCGGCCTCCGCCACCACCATGTGCAACTGAGGGTGGCGTTCAAACACCCCGCCGAACACGAACAGCCCCAAGATGTCTTGCACACCCCGAGTCAGGTTCATGAAGGCGTTGGCGGAATGGCCCCTGGGCGACTTCAAGGCGGTGGACGCGTCGTAGTCCTTGGAGGTGAGGATGTGGAAGGCGATGGGCAGATCCAGATCCACCGCGCATTCCCAGAGGGCGTCGTAGTCGCGATGGTCATAGTCCTCGTGCTGGGGGTTGCCGGTCATCATCATGCCGACCATGCCCGCTTCCTTAGCCGCCACGAAGTCGGCGATGGCTTCCTCGATGCTCGAGGCCGCGCACTGGGCCAAGCCGAACAACCGGGTTGGGTGGGTGCCGCAGAACTGGGCCAACCACCGGTTGTAGGCGGCCATGCAGGCCCGTTTGTAGTCGTAGTCGGGGTGGCTGCACAGCACCATGCCCACCGAGGCGAAGATGATCTCGCCGGCCACGCCGTCCACGTCTTGGGCTTCTACCCGGGCGTTTGGGTCGTAGGCGGCGGGGGTGATGTCGGGGTAGCTGGCCGATCGCATGATCTTGACTTCGGCCGGTGTCATGCCGGCGGCGGCCAACAGACCAATGGGAATGGCGTTGGTCATCCCGTCGATCTCGAACACATCGACGTCTTTGGCGTTCTTCACCACCCGTGGGGCCACGTGGCGGTACTTGGGTTCGATGAAGTCGACGTAACAGTTCGGCGGCTCCACGATGTGTGAATCGGCCGAGATCGGTGCCTTCAGCATCAGCATGCTCCCCTGTGGTTGGTTCGGATTCTAGAGCCTGCGTGCGCTTCGCGTTCTGGTTCGCGGCAGCGCCGATATGATCCGCGGTGAAATAGGGGGCGAAAGCCCAAAAGCGGGTGTAGGCCGGCGAGGAGTTCGGCTTCGATTCTGAGATTCGTTCGTCCGGTGCGTGCTGGCATCGAGGGCCTGCGGTGGATGCCACCCCACTAATTGCGCAGAGCCTGATCGAAGTCGCGCAAAGCCTGCTGCTACACCGAACTGGACAAGTCGGTACCGGTGAGACAACAGGCCGATAGGCGGAAGAACTGGGTCGGCCTAGCTGCGGTCAGGGGTCCCGTTCGGCCCAGCGCAGGGCCCGGCCGGGGGTCCGGTGGTCGTCGCCGCCCTGATAACACGGCAGGAATTCACGTAGGGTGGTCCCATTGGGGGTGGCGGCCGCTGTTCTGCGCGCAACGTGCCACGTTGGTGGGCGCAGCGATAAGGCGGTACCACCCGGACCTGCGTTTTCGTATTTCGTCTTCGCGCTGCGCGTACACGTTGCGCGCAGAACCGGCCTCGGTTTCCCCCTGGTGGCCACCTACGGTGCTTTCGAGCGCGGCGATGGGCTGGCGATAGTCCCAGGAAGGCGCTGATCAGATCTGAGCGGGAGCGCCATGTCGCGTGAGCGTTCAGAAATCCCGGTCGTTCACGACCGAGAGGATGTCAACCCGCCATAGTGTGGGCCGGCGCCGAGATCGACGGGGTATTTCGCTCCACCGACCACGGCCTGAGCTGGTTGCGTTGCTGTGACCTCGGTTCGAGCGAGTTCAACGGCGATGTTCACAGTGTCGCTATCCGGCCTGACCGCTTCAGTGGGGGCGCAACGGTTTGGTGGGCGGTCCCTTCGGGCTCACCCGCTCCACTGACGAGGGCCAAAGCTGGGAGCTGACCCAATTTCCGGGCTGCCACGAACGCAACGAGGCCGCACACTGCCGGGCGGTCATGGTCAAGGCCGACGACAGGTCCACGATTTTCGTGGGCACCGGGGACACCGTCCCGGGGGAGACGGGGGGCTGCGCATCTAACGTGACGGGGGTCTTACCTGGAACCTGGCCGATCTGCCTGAGCAGGCCAACTCGGTGGTCTACCTGGATGGCCAACCATCCCGCCCGGCCCGAGGTGGTTGCGTGTGCCACCCTGTTCGGGCAGCACTTCTGGTCCACTGACGGTGGCCATACCTGGGAGCAATGTCGCCGAAGTTTCGGTGAGATCCTGGCGCTGGCCCTGACGCCCGCCGCCTGAACCGCCGCATGCCTGGGGCCGGCCGCCTTTCCTTCGGGCGTTCTTTTGGCGATGATCGCGGGTGATGGCCACGCTGCTCTGCTTTCACGCTCATCCCGACGACGAGGCTTCCCTCACCGCCGGCACCATGGCCCGCGCCTCCGATGAGGGTCATCGGGTGGTGCTGGTGGTGGCCACCGACGGCGCCCTCGGTGAGGTTCCTGAAGATCTCGGGCCGGGCGAGACCCTGGTTGAGCGCCGTCGACTCGAAAGCCAACGCTCGGCCGATCTGCTCGGCGTGGCCCGGGTGGTGTGGCTGGGTTACCGCGATTCCGGTATGACCGGATGGGAGCAGAATGAAGACTCCGCCTCCTTCCTCCAGGCCGATGTGGAGGAAGCCGCTCAGCGCCTGGCCATCGTGCTGGTCGAGGAGGCCGCGGACGTGCTCACCATCTACGACTGGCACGGTAACTACGGCCACCCCGACCACGTGCAGGTGCACCGGGTGGGGGTGCGGGCGGCCGAGCTGGCCGGCACCCCCAGGGTGTTCGAGGCGACCATGAACCGCGATCACATCCGCCGGTTGCGGGGTCAGGTTCAAGACACAGGGGCAGCTATCGGCTCGCCGGGGGAAGAGGACTTCGACCCGGACGGACCTGCCGATGACGGCAATCCCTTCGGTATGGAGGAGGCTGCCCTCACCCACGCCGTGGACGTCTCTGCCTTCATTGAGCGTAAACGGGAAGCGGTTCGCTGCCACGCCAGCCAAGTGACGGACACCTCGTTCCTCCTGCAGATGCCCACGGAGCTATTCAGCCTCGTCTTCGGCACGGAATGGTTCATCGAACGCGGCTTTCCGGCCGATTTGCGGGAGGGCTGGTTGTTGGACTGAAGCGGGCTGCGCCCAACGATCGGGGGGTGAGATGGTCTGGCTGAGCGAGGTGAGACGTCGCCGCAAAAAGTGTCGCTCGGCTGCGGTCGGGGCCAGGCGGGCGGCATATTCGTAGGCCTCGGCGGCTGCTTCGAGGCGGCCAAGGCGCCGCAGCAGATCGGCTCGGGCTGCGTGCCACAGGTGGTGCTGGCCCAATGGCTGGGCCAGGGCTTCGACTTGGTCCAGGCCCTGCTGAGGGGCGCCCCCAAAGGCCACGGCCACCGCCCGGTTGAGCGCGACAATAGGCGACGGACCGGTGTCCAGCAACGCATCGTAGAGGGTCACGATGGCCTGCCAGTTGGTGCCAGCTGCCGAGGAGGCTCGGTCGTGAACGGCGGCGATGGCCGCTTGTAGTTGGTAGGGGCCGGTCTGGTCCAGCTCGGCCGCGCTGGCCAAGACACGCAGCCCTTCTTTGATTTTGGTTTGGTCCCAACGCTGACGGTCCTGATCCTGCAGCGCCACCAGCTCGCCGGCGGCGTCGGATCGTGCCGGACGGCGGGCGTCGGTCAGCAACAACAGGGCCAGCAGCCCGAGCACCTCGGCGTCCTCGGGGCGCAGACGGGCCAGCAGCTCGGCCAGGCGCAACGCCTCCTCGACCAGGTCGGGGCGTATGGTGGTCTGGCCGCCGCTGGCCGAGTAGCCCTCGTTGAACACGAGGTAGATCACGGCCAGCACCGCCTCCACCCGTTCCGGTGGACCGCTCGGCGTGGGTACCCGAAACGGGAGCCCGGCCTTGCGGATCTTCTGCTTGGCTCGCACCAGACGCTGGGCCATAGTCGCCTCCGGCACGAAAAAGGCGTGGGCCACCTCGGCGGTGGAGAGCCCGCCCAGGCTCCGCAACGTCAGCGCCACCTGGGTGTCGAGGCCAAGGGCAGGGTGGCAGCAGCCGAAGATCAACGCCAGCTGGTCGTCCTCCAGCAACCGTTCACCGGGCGTAGGGTAGGCCTCGTCACCCTGCAGCAGAGCCGCCTCGGTGCGGCGGGCTTCACTGGCGAGGAGCTCGAGCTTGTCGGCCAGGCGAGACTGCCGGCGCATCAGATCGATGGCGTGGCGCCGGGCGGTGACCAACAGCCAGGCCCCTGGGCGCTCCGGCACCCCGCTCACCGGCCAGCGTTGCAAGGCCCGCAACGCCGCCTCTTGGGCGCAGTCCTCAGCCAGGTCGAGGTCACGCAACTCGCGCACCAGCACCGCCACCACCCGGCCCCACTCCTGACGTATGGTCAGCTGGAGCACCTCAGCGGTGGCGGGCATGACGCCAGCATGGCAGCTAGCCGAAGCATACTGATAGGTATGAGCTGGGTGAAAGTACCGTAAGGTATGGTTCGTGTGGCCTGGCCGTCCAGAGCAGCCGGACGGCAACTACCCGCCCATGAACAGACGGCGCGCAGGGAGCGGTCAGCTGGGCATGGGCATATCCATGATCGGGCGGACCTCAATGGATCCGTAGGGCGAGGCCGGCACCTTCTCGGCCCAGTCCAGCGCCTCGTCCAAGCTGGCGCAATCGATGAGGTAATACCCCATCAGCGCTTCTTTGGTCTCGGCGAAGGGCCCGTCGGTGACCAGGCGCTTGCCGTCCCGCACCCGCACGGTGGTGGCCGTTACCGGACCCTCGAGGGGATCGCCGCCCACCATGGCCCCCGCCGCCACCAGGGACTCGCTGTAGCTGAACCACTTGGCCATCTCTGCTTCGGCCTCGGCGGGGGCGGGCTCGGGCATGTCGGGCGAGGTGTAGATGAGCAGCATGTACTTCACGAAGGACCTCCGGGTCTAACGATCGACCGGAAACCCCTTGTTTCGGTCGCTGACACGACGAACGGCAGCCGCCCAGATCGACACATTCGGTACAAGAAAGTCGGTTCAGGGGCGGAGGGGCCGGGTTCGAGTTCCAGCGTGGGCGGACCGCA
>JANPEN010000585.1:0-11843 GCA_031422955.1 Acidimicrobiia bacterium | reverse complement strand
CGGTGGGCCCGGTGGGCCCGGTGCCGCCGATGACCAAGATGTCCAGGTTGCCCAGACCGTTAGGTATGTTCATTGCTGCCCGCCGGCCGTCAGCGTCCCTCGGCTGGTCGGTGGTACCCTTCTCCTATGCGTGGTACCTACACTGTCGTGGTGGGAAACAAGGGCAGGGTGGTTGTCCCGGCGCAGATCAGGGCGCGTGCCGGCCTGGTCGAGGGCACGCCGCTGATCGTGCTTGACACTCCGGCCGGAATCGTGCTGTTGACTCGCGAGCAGCTACGCGCCCGGGTCCGATCCGAACTCGCGGGCACCGACCTGGTCGAGGAGTTGCTGGCCGAGCGCCGCGCCGCTGCGCAAGCGGAAAATGGGTCATGAGCGTGCTCGACGCGTCGGCCTTGCTGGCGTTCTTGCAAGGTGAAGCGGGAAGCGATCTGGTGGAAACGCAGATGCTCAGTGGCGCCCGTTGCGGTGCGGCCAATTGGTCAGAGGTGGCCCAGAAGGTGCTCAGGGCAGGACGGGACTGGGATCTGGTCAAGGCGTTGCTCGGCGCTTACTCCGTCGAGATCGAGGAGGTCTCCGAACAGGACGCCGAATGGGCGGCGCTCCGCTGGCGACCGGGCCAATCGCTCTCGCTGGGAGATCGGTTGTGTCTCGCCCTGGCCGAGCGGGTTGACGAAGATGTCTGGACCGCAGACCGGGCCTGGGGGTCCGAAGGTCGCGTCCGCCAGATCCGTTGACCGGCGTCGCTGTTCGAAACGAACGCACCGACGGGCCCGTATCCTGGGTGGCAGCGACGCCGATCGGCCGGAAGGCGCACAGTGGAAAAGGCCACCCAAACCTCTACGTCGCGCTAGGCGTGGCGGTGCGCGAGTTCATCATTGGCCGATGGTCATGAGCGGTCCGACTACCTGCTGCCCTTGCTGTAGTCGGAGGCGGTGCCGTCTCGTGGTCATCCGTGCGGCCTGATGACTTGGGCTGCCACTTCGCACCCGCAGGTGCCCGGGTCGGCTTTGACCAAGCGTCCGGCCGAGAGGGACGAGCGCCCCAAGCTCGTGCCCCTTACCGGCGGCTATCTTCAGGGTCGCGAACAGCCCCGTGGTGTTTCACCGCCGGCCCGCCGTCCCCCCAGATCCCGGCCGCTAACCCCCGGGACGCCCGCATTATGGGCTGGCTGGCAGATGGTCGAGCACGCGGGCAGCGATGGTGTCGAGCGTATGCAACTCGTCTGACGTGAGCAGGTCGATGAAATAAGCCCGTACCACGGCTACGTGGGCGGGGGCGGCGGCGGCGATGGCGTCGCGTCCGGTGTCGGTGAGGGTCACATACCAACCGCGCTGATCGGTGGGACATTTGATCTTGGCCACCAGCCCGCGCTGTTCCATGCGGGTGATGTGGTGGGACATCCTGCTCTTCTCCCAGCCCAGGTTGCGGCCCAGCTCGACCAGGCGGGCTTGGTTGGCCTCGCAGTCGGAGAGGCCGGCCAGCACCAGGTAGTCCTGATAGGACAGCCCGTCGGCGCCTAGCTCACGGCCCAGCAGGGCGAATAACTGCAGCTGCATGAGCGAGAGGTTGCGCCAGGCGCGGCGTTCGTCTTCGTTGAGCCAACGGGGCTTGGTCATGTGACCGATGCTACGCCGAAACTGGTTGACATATCCACGTGAGGAGGGCAGAATGTTGACGTATCTACAAGATCACACGACCGGCTCGACGACTACCTCGAAGCCCTGCAGCGCAACCCCGACCCCCCGGCACAGGAGTGACATGGCCACACGACATGGTTCGGCAACCGTCACGTTGCCGTCCGATACCGAGATCCTCATCACCCGAAGCTTTGAAGCACCCAGAACCCTCATCTGGGATGTGCTGACCACACCCCGCCACCTGCTGCGCTGGTGGGGTCCCGACTTCTGTCCCCTGGTGGCTTGCAGCATCGATCTGCGTCCGGGCGGCGCCTGGCGTTACCTGGCCCGAGACGCCGAAGGCAACGAGTTGGCCTGGCGCGGCGTTTATCAGGAGATCGACATACCTAAGCGTATGGTCTCGACGGAGGTGTTCGAGGGCTTTCCCGAAGCGGAATCGTTGAACACGATGACCCTCATCGAGCACGACGGCGTCACCACCCTGCGAACGTTGGTGAAACATGCCTCCCGGGAGTTCCGCGACGGCCACGTGCAGTCGGGCATGGAGGGCGGAATGCAGCTCACCTTCAACCGGCTTGAGGACCTTCTGGCCCTCGCCGACACGCCCGCGGAACGGTTTCGTCGTGTTGGCGGCCGTTTCAGCGACCGGGTGAACGAAGTGTCCTCGGACAAGTGGTCCAACCCCGCCCCTTGTGCCGGTTGGATCGCCTCCGATGTGGTTGGTCATCTGGTGGCGTGGGTGCCGGCGGTGCTGGGTCCAGCCGGAATCGTGTTCGAAACGGAGCCGGCGGCGGCGCAGGATCCAGCGGGCGCCTGGGCGAACCTATCCGGTACCCTCCAGGCGGCCCTCGACGACGCCGAAACGGCACAGAGGCGTTTCGAAGCAGGCCCGGCCGGCGAGATGAGCGTGGAACAGGCCATCGACCGCCTGGTGCTGGGCGATGTGTTGGTGCACACCTGGGACTTGGCCAGGGCCACCGGCCTCGACGAGCGACTGGATGAGGGAATGGTCAGCGCCATGCTCGAAGGTCTCCAACCCATTGAGGAGCTCCTGCGCAACAGCGGCCACTACGGGCCCCGGGTTCCGGTGGCCCCCGAAGCGGATCCCCAGACCCAGCTCATCGCCTTCACCGGTCGCCAGCCCTAAAGCGGTGCCGCTGCGGCGCGACCGTGCCATCGGGGGGGTCTACCGAGCTGATCGCAACGGGGACCGGACGACCTGGTTTGGATAGTGGCGAGCCCAGCCGAACAGCAGCGGCAGGCCCAGGGCGGCCGCCGCTCCTGCGGCCAGGAAGGCAGCGCGGTTGCCACCCTGGGAGGCGGCCAAGCCCAGCAGAGGGCCGCCGATACCGGCGGACAGCTCGAAGGCCATGCTGAAGGTCCCGGTGGCTCTGGCCCGCTCGCGGGCGTTCACCCCGGTGATGGCGGCGGTCAGCAGCGCCGGATAGAGAAAGGACCCGCCCACCGCCAAGACCGCCGCCCCCACGTAGAGCCCGATGCGGCTGTTCCATGCGCCGATCAGCAACATGCCCGCCACCTGGCCCGACAACGCCAACGTGGTAGTCCGCACCGTGCCCCACCGGTCGGGCAGCTTGGAGCCGACCAGGCGGATGACGAGTACCAGCAAGCCGTAGACCACGAAAACCGGTCCGGCCGCGCCGAGGTTGAACTCCTTCACGTAGAGCGGCATGAACCCGTTCATGGCCACGAAGGTGACGATGCCGCACATCAGGATCAGGCCGGGCCCGATAGCGGCAGGGTGCAGGAGTGGCCCCTTGGGCGTGCCCGACGGTGCCGCCGGCGGTCGGTGCGGGGGCAGCAGCAGGGCCAGGGCGCTGGCCACCACCAGGGAGGCGCCCCCGGCTGCGAAGGCCCACCCGAACCCTGCCGCGCCCTGCACCACCTCACCCAGCAACGGGCCGAAGGCCATGCCGCCGTAGATGGCGACGGAGAAGTAACTGGTGGCCTCGCCCCGGCGGTGGGGGGGTGCCAAGTCGTTCACCAGGGTGGCGGTGCCGACGAAGAAGGCGCCCTGGGTTGCTCCCATGGCTAAGCGAACTGCGTACAGCAGGGGTAGGGAGGTGGCCAGCGCGTGGCCGGCCACCGTCACCGCGGTGAGGGCGGTACCGGCAACGATGATGAAGCGCCGGCCGCGGGTGTCACCCAGGCGACCGACCAAGGGACGGGCCAGGATGGCGGAGATCGAGAAAATCCCGATGGCCAGGCCGACCTCGAGCTTGGAACCGTTCAACTCAGCTTCGACATAGCGGGGGACCAACGGCAGCGTTGAGGAGAACCCGATCAGGGCGAACAGGCCGGCCAGGGTGACGATCACGAAATCGCGGGTGATGACCCGGTCGGTAGGGCTGGACCGGCCGGGGTTGGTGGGGTCGGCAAGGTCGCTCACCGAGCCAGCCTGGCAGGTGCGAGATCACCGAGACGAACGACACGCCTTACCATGACCAACCATGCTGTCTTTGCTGTGCCTGTCGTGTCTGATCTCGGGAAGCCGTTCGTGACGTTCGCTCCACTCGTCGAGTCGTACTGGCCGGCCGACATCAGCACACCCTTACGACAGGAGACCATCGGCATGCTGTTGCGTCATGCCGCGGCGACCGCCGGCGAGCGCATCGCCCTCGTGGATGGCCAAGCCGACCCGGCTTTGCGCACCACCTGGAGCTATCAGGAGCTGTTGGGCGCGGCCGAGGCGGCGGCCCGGGCCCTACTGGAGCGATTCGAGTCGGGGGAGCGGGTGGCCATCTGGGCCCCGAACCGGGCGGAATGGGTGATCCTGCAGCAGGGGCTGTCCCTGGCTGGGCTGGTGATGGTGGCCCTCAACCCCAACTATCGGCGGCACGAGCTCAGCTACGCCTTGCAGCAGTCCCGGGCCGCCGGACTGTTCCATACCGATAAGTATCGCGGCTTTGACATGGCCGGGCTGGTGCAAGAAATTCGGCCGGAATTGCCCGAGTTGCGAGCAACCGTGTCGTTTTCGGACTGGGAGACCTTTCTTGCCTCCGGCTCGCCTGACACGGTGTTGCCGGTCGTCGAGCCGCTCGACCCAGTACAGATCCAATACACCTCAGGCACGACCGGCTTTCCCAAAGGGGCGGTGTTACATCACTACGGGGTGGTGAACGCCTCGGCCCTGGCCGGCCAACGGGCCCAGATCGCGGACGGCGCCGTGTTCGTCAACGTGATGCCGCTGTACCACATTGGCGGTGGATCCGTTACCGAGCTGGGCACGTTGGCGGCCCGAGGCACCTACGTGTTGCTGGCGGAGTTCGAGCCCGGCCTGCACCTTGAGCTGATCGAGGCCTACCGGGCCACCCACACCCTGGCCGTGCCCACCATGTTGATGGCCCTGCTCGACCACCCCTCTTGTGGGAGCCGAGATCTTTCCAGCCTGCAGGTGGTGATGTCGGGCGCCACGGTGGTGCCGGCCGCGTTGGTGAACCGCACCACCGAGGCGTTCGGATGCGATCTGATCATCTCCTTCGGCCAGACCGAGCTGCATGGCATCATCAGCGAGACGGAGGTGACTGATAGCGTTGAAGATCAGGAAAACACCATCGGCCGTCCCATCCCGCAGGTGGAGGTAGCCATCTTGGACCCTGCCACCGGGGTCACCTTGCCGATCGGTCAACAGGGCGAGATCTGCGCCCGCGGGTACCAGACCATGAGTGGGTACTTCGAGCTGCCGGAACAGACCGCGGCCACCATTGACTTCGACGGCTGGCTCCACACCGGGGATCTTGGCTCGATGGACGCCAGGGGTTACCTGCGCATCACCGGCCGCCTGAAGGACATGATCATTCGCGGTGGCTTGAACATCGCCCCCCGAGAGGTGGAAGACGTGCTCTTCGCCCATCCCGAGGTGGCTGAGGTGTCCGTGGTCGGAGTCCCTGACCGGAAATGGGGTGAGCAGGTAGGCGCCGTCATCCGCTTGGTCGACGCTGCCCACCCGCCCACCGCTGATGCGCTGCGGGCCTACTGCCGGGAACGCATGGCCGCCTTCAAATCTCCTGCCTTGGTGTTCGTGGTCGACAGCTATCCACTGACACCTTCAGGAAAGGTACAGAAATTCTTGTTGCGCCGGGCTATCGACAATGGAGAACTCACCCCGTTGCCGTAATGTTTTCGGGGTCGGGGGGCTCGGGGTCGGGGGGCTCGGGGTCAGGGGGCGAGCACGACGGGGGTCCAGACCAAGATGTCGGCTCCGGCTTGGCCTTCGGCGTCCACGGTGGCCGCCCGTACCTCGAAGCGAAGCACCCGTCCGCCGGCGGCGGGAATCTCTTCCACCAGGGTGTGACGGAACGCCAGCAGGTCCCCTTCGAAGGCAGGGCCGACATGATCGCAACCATCCCAGGCCACCACCGCGGCAATACCGGGCAGTACCCTGCTGAGCGACGCCTGGGCCAGCCCCTGGACATGGCCGCCGTAGACCAGGCGCTTGTGGTAGATGCTGGCCGTGCCGTCACGGTGCACGAAGGCTTGGTTGAAGGTCATGCGGGCCAGTGACGGCGCCAGGTCAATGTGGTCGCGCATGGCGTCAACGCGGGTCTCGCCCACTGTCCAGTTCGTCTTGGGTAACGCGGTCAGTTCCCACGACGGCAACAGGGGAACCACCTCGCTCAGCGCGACGGGGTCCGACGGACCGGGAATCACATCGACGTGGCCGGGGGCGGCACCCCGGCTGGCCACCAAGGCGCAGCGCTCGTAGCGGGCCACGGGCCCCTGGTCTCCGACCGTTTCGATGCCCAGCCACACTTTGCCCCGGTGCTGGTCGCCCTTGGGTTTGGCGTCGGCCAAGCCCAAGACGGTAGCGGTGGTACGCAGCGTCTCGCCCACCTCGACGCTGCGCAGGATACGAACCGAGCGGTAGTAGAGGTTGGCGATGGCCCTGCGGGTGGCGTTGGTGGTCTGGCCGATGGAGTACTGCATGGCCAGCGCCGGATAGACCATCGCCGCGTCGCGCCCGGTCAGCGCGGCGGCCAGGCTCCGGTCCGCCGCCGGCAGGTACTGGTCCCCGGTAATCATCCGGTAGGCGACGTTGTCGGCCTCCGTCACCGTCACCGGAGGCAGCGACGGGATCGCCATCCCTCGGGTGAACTCGTCGTAGTACGGACCGTCGTTGTCAGCTCCCAGGCTCATGGTCCGCCAGTGTAGGGAGCAGCCGCGCGGCGAGTCCGGCCCGTGCCGGCGCGCCGTGCTCGTGGACCCGGCCCGGTAGTTCCCGCGCCCTGGGCGTTCGGGTAAGTTCTGGCGAAAACTAGGGGGAGCGAACATGGGACGACTCGACGGCAAGGTGGCCGCCATCACCGGCGGGGCCAGCGGTATTGGCGCAGGAACTGTTCGCCGGTTCCTGGAGGAAGGCGCCCAGGTACTGATCGCGGACCTCGACGGCGATAAGGGGGCGGCGCTGGCCGCTGAACTCGGTGCCGGCAGTGCCTTCCTGCGTACCGATGTCTCCAAAGAAGAAGACGTGGCCGCCATGATCGCGGAGACGGTGGATCGTTTCGGGCGCATCGACGTGCTCTATAACAACGCCGGTTTCGGTGGCGCTCTCGGCCCCATCGAGTCCACCAGCGTGGCCGACTACGACTTGACCATGGACGTGTTGCTCAAGAGCGTGTTCCTGGGTATGAAGCACGTGGCCCCGGTGATGAAGGGGCAGGGGTCGGGTTCCATCATCTCCACCGCCAGCGTGGCCGGGCTGCGGGTGGGGTACGCGCCGCATTTGTACAGTGTGGCGAAGTGCGCGGTGATTCATCTCACCAAAACAGTGGCGTTGGAGTTGGGCGAACACGGTGTGCGGGTGAACGCCATCTGCCCCGGGTTCATTGCCACGCCTTTGGCCGCCGGTCGACCCGACGCCGATGAGAGCCAGATAGAGCAATTGCGGGCCACCGGTGCCTCCTCCCAGGTGCTCGGTCGGGTGGGGGAGCCCCTCGACATCGCCAACATGGCCTTGTTCTTGGCCAGCGACGACGCCGAGTGGATCACCGGCAGGGAGTTCGTGGTCGATGGCGGTTTCGAAGCCGGCCCGCCGTGGTCGCGCTGGCCCAAGTTCGCCCGTATGGAACGGCCTATCCGTCACCACCGCCCACCCGATCGCTGAGGGCGGACTCGACCCCCTCGGGGCATGCCATGCGCAACGGTATGCGCGGCAATGCCCAATCGGGTGGATCAAGGGCGGCTCCGGCTCTGACGATGCCGCGGGGGAACACCCACAGTTGCGCCTTCGGAATGGGGGAATCCACCGAGGACACGACGTAGGTGTTGGCATCTGCTTGGGGGGAGGAGTCAGGAGCCAGCCTTGAAGCGTGTGCAGGGGACCCAACAGAAAACGCGATCGGCACCACGGGCGGCCCATGGCGTGGCCGCCCACCGTCTCATCGGCACCGGCCCGGTCGGCCCGGTGGGGCCCGGCCTCGATGACGCCGCCTTGGTGGCGTTACCCAAGGCCCATTTGCACCTCCATCTGGTCGGGTCGATGCGTCCGTCCACGCTGGCTGAGTGGTGTCGGCGTGACCAGCGACCGATGCCCTGTCTGGATCTCGGTTCCGGGGGTTGGTCGCGATTCCACGGGCTCTACGAAGCCGCCTCGGCCTCGGTACGTTCCGAGGTGGACCTGCGCCGCCTGGTCGACGAGTTGGTCGAGGACCAGTCCCGCGACGGGGCGTGGTGGGTGGAGATCACCGCGGACCCCGGCAACTACGGCGGGCGCATCGGCTCCGCCGACCAGGTGCTCGAGATCCTTATCGATGCCGGCGGCCAAGCTGCAGAGCGCCATGGCGTGGCGGTGGGCTGGGTGGTCTGCGCCAACCGGTCCCGTCCCCCGGAACAGGCTGTTGAACTGGCCAGATTGGCCAGCGCCCATGCCGGTCGGGGCGTGGTCGGCTTCGGGTTGGCCAACGACGAACGGGCCGCTCCGACCGTTTCCTTCGTGGAGGCATTCACCATGGCCAGGAACGCCGGCTTGATGCCGGTACCGCACGCGGGGGAGCTGTGTGGGGCGAGCAGCGTGGCCGAAGCGGTGCGGTTGCTCGGCGCCAAGCGGATCGGCCATGGGGTGCGGGCTCTCGAGGACCCCGCCGTGGTCGAGCTGCTGCGGACCAACGACGTCACCCTCGAGGTTTGTCCCACCTCGAACCTGGCCTTGGGTGTCTATGACGCTCAATGGGCCAGCACCCATCCCGGCTGCGCTCACCCGGTTGACCGGCTGCGGGCTGCGGGGGTGAAGGTGTGCCTCAACGCCGATGATCCGCTTCTTTTCGGAGCGAGCCTCTTCGACGAATACCGGCTCGCTCACCGGGTCCTGGGCTGGGAACCGGCCGAGCTGGCCTCCTCGGCGGTGGCGTCCATTGAGGCCGCCTGCTGCCCGGAGGCGCTGCAACAGAACTTGTTGGGCAAGGTTGACCAGTGGCTGGACGTCTATGGGGCCTCCCGCGGCAGTTGCTGAGCACGTGACGCCGCCTGCCGGGTTCACCAGCGGCAGGGCTGGCGGCGGATGCCGTTGAGCAGGCTGGAGACGCTGCGTTCAGGCGGCCCGTCGGCCACCAGGGTTGGCACCCGGGTGAGCAGCTCCTTGAACAACACGGTGAGCTGACGGCGGGCCAGGTGGGCGCCGATGCAGAAATGGGGGCCGGGCCCGCCGAAGCCGACGTGGGGGTTGGGGTCGCGGGTCACGTCGAAGGTGTTGGGCGCTTCGAAGGCAGCTTCGTCGCGGTTGGCCGATTCGTAAAACAGCACCACCTTGTCGCCTTTGGCGAAAGTGTGGCCGCCCAGGGTCACGCCGTCGTGGGTGACCGTTCGACGGAACTGGATCACCGGGCTGGCGTAGCGCACGATCTCCTCGACTGCGGTCCGGGCCACACCATCGAGGTCGGCCGCCCATGCGGCGCGTTGCTCGGGGTGCTCGGTCAACAGGCGCAGCCCCCAGGTGCTGGCGTTGCGGGTGGTCTCGTTGCCCGCCGCGGTGAGGAGCACGAAAAAGGACTGGATTTCCTGCTGGGTCAACCGCTCGCCGTTCACTTCGGCGCGCACCAGGGCAGAGGTGAG
Source organism: Acidimicrobiia bacterium (assembly GCA_031422955.1). Taxonomy (GTDB): domain Bacteria; phylum Actinomycetota; class Acidimicrobiia; order Acidimicrobiales; family CAIXPF01; genus CAIXPF01. Next base: position 2,142 of record JANPEN010000585.1, on the reverse strand, counting down.
GTCGTCGCCGTTGGGGTTTCCCTCGGCGATGAGTTCGTCCATCATGGCCGCCAGGGTTCGGCCGGCTTCGAGCACCGCCTGGCTGCGGGGGACCCCTACGGGGGTCGAGCCAGGGTCGAGGATGATGTCGGCCTGGCGGATAACCAGGTCGTGGTGGGCAGCCGGTATGCCCATCATCATGCAGATAGCGTTGAGTGGCAGGGGGGCGGCCACCACCTCCACGAAGTCGCATGGGCCTTCCTCGAGGAGACGGTCCACCCGGGAAGCAGCAATGGCGGCCAGATCCCGCTCGATGCGAGCCATGGTCCGGGGGGTGAAGGCCGAGGAGACGAGGCCCCGCAGCCGGGCGTGGTGAGGGTCGTCCATGTTGAGCATTGACCCGAAGAACTCGTTGTACTCGACCGGGAGGTCCCGAATGGAGGTGCCCTCGGCGGAGGAGAACAGCTCCGGCTTGCGGCTGGCCTCCAGCACGTCCGCGTGGCGGGTGACGGCCCAGAACCCTGGGCCTTCCGGGAAACGGGCGGTGGCGGGCTCGGGATGGAAGCTGATAGGGGCTTCGGCCCGCAAGCGGGCGTAGGCCGCCCTGCGCTCGTCCAAGGGACGGCGCCAGAAGCGCTCGTGGTCGCTGAAGTCGATCTCCTCGACCGTTAACGCCCGTTCGTTGTTCATCGTTACCCCTCGACCTCGCGGCCGTGCCGCATTCCCCGTAACCGGTACCGACGCTAACCCGCCAGGGGTGCGGGGCGGGAGCCCGGGACGGTGCCCGGTAAGGTCCCCCGTGTGGCACTACTGCATTTTGGCGCGGCTCTTCGGTCGGCCCAAGCGGCTGACCCTGTGGACATGCCGGACATTTTGTTGCGTATGGCCGAGGATCTGGGGGCTACCGATGTGGTGATCTACCTGATTGATTTCGCCCAGGCCACCCTCGAGCCCATCCCCAGCCGTGGCGCTCATCCCGAGGTCTTTCAGCCCGAGGATGTGGCCACCACCATGGCTGGCCGGGCCTTCGTCGATCAGCGCGCCGTGTGTGCTGAGCGCGACGAAGGCGACCGAATGTGGGTGCCCATCGTCGAGGGCTCGAATCGAACGGGTGTGCTGGCGCTGACGGTCCCGGCGGCCACGGAGGCGATCATTGGTGCTTGTACCGAGTTGGGGCTGCTGGCCGGCTACCTGATCGGCACGCAGGCCCGTGCCACCGATGTTTTCGACCGATACCGACGCCGTCGGGCCATGTCCCTGGCGGCGAGCATGCAGTGGGATCTGCTGCCGCCTCTGGTGCTGAAAACCGCTCGCTTGGTTGTCGCTGGGTTGGTCGAACCCGCCTATGAGGTGGGCGGTGATTGCTTCGACTACGCCATTGACGATGCGACACTCAACCTGTCGGTGATGGACGCCATGGGCCACGGCGTTGGGTCCGCCCTGATCTCGGCCCTGGCCGTGGGCTGCTATCGCCACGATCGCCGAGAGGATCGAGCGCTTTCGGTGATGCACGCTCGCCTCGATGCTTGCCTGGCTGAGCAGCTCCAGAGGTTCAGTTTCGCCACGGGGCAGTTGGTGCGGGTCGATCTCCACAGCGGCGTCATGACGTGGACCAACGCCGGACATCCGCAGCCCCTGTTGGTTCGAGGCGGGCGGGTCATCCGCGAACTGGAGTGCCCACCCACTCCGCCGTGGGGCCTCCAATCGATACAGGGCGCCTCGGCCGTGACGGTGGCCGCCGAGGCATTGGAGCCGGGTGACAGCGTGCTGTTCTATACCGATGGGGTGATCGAGGCCCGCCGGTTGGATGGGGAGCTCTTCGGTGTGGAGCATCTCGCCGATCTGGTCGGCCAACATGCGTCCGACCACCTTGAACCGGAGGAGATCGTTCGTCGCCTGGTCCGCTCGGTCCTGGCTCATCAGACCGGAGACCTCACCGATGACGCCACCCTCGTGCTCGTCCAGTGGAAGGGCCCCTCGCCACGCGGGTGATCCGCCTGTCCCGTGCTGGGACGACAGGATTGCGGCGAGTACAACGTGCCGTCTGGTTTGGTGAAGATGGCCAGATTCGGGTGGCCCGTCCGATGTCGAGGATTTCGCTTTGGGCGCCGAGCACGATGCGGGTGAAGCTGGCGTCGCACAGTCCTTCGACGGGGAGCGGGG
>JANPEN010000584.1:0-17423 GCA_031422955.1 Acidimicrobiia bacterium | reverse complement strand
CCGAGGGAGGTGGTGCCGGCGTCTCCGGGGGCGGCCGGTCGTTCCACGGTGATGACCCGCGCCCCCCAGTCCCCCAGCTGGCGCACCGCGGTGGGACCGGCCCGAAAGGCGGTCAGGTCGAGCACGAGCAGATGGTCCAAGGGCAGCACCGCGCTATTCCAGCACAGTGCGCGGGACGCGCTGGCCCCGCAAGCTGGGTGCTCCGGTAGGGTCAGGGACCAATGGATCTTGGATTGCAAGGAAAAACGGCCCTGGTAACCGCATCCTTTCGAGGCACCGGTCGCGGCATCGCCCGTGCCCTGGCCGCCGAGGGGGTCACGGTGTGGGTGCACGGCTTTGAACAAGGCCCGGCCGAGGTGGTGGCCCAGGAGCTGCGAGCCAACGGCGGCAAGGCCAACGCGGTGGCCGGGGATCTGCTCAGCGACGCGGGGGTAGCCGAGCTGGTGCAACGCTGCGGACCGGTCGACATCACCGTGGCTAACTACGGCACCGCCGAGGGGGGCTCGTGGTTCGGCGAACGCACCGACGAAACGGCCTGGTTCGATTCCTACAACAAGAACGTACTGAGCGCGGTGCGCATCGTGCGGGCCACGGTGGAACCAATGCGGGCCAACGGCTGGGGACGCATCATACTGATCGGTACGGTTGGTTCGTTGCGTCCTGGCACCCGCCAGCCCCAGTATTACGCCGCCAAGGGGGCCTTGCCGGCCATCACCACCTCGCTGGCCAAGGAGCTCTCCGGTACCGGTATCACCGTGAACCTGGTCAGCCCGGGCATCATCGCCACGGACGAGGTACGCCAGCGATTCACCGAGCGGGCCCAGCGGCAGGGCCGACCCACCGACTGGGCCTCGGTGCAGCAGCTGATCTTCGAGGAGTTCATGGACCTGCCCACCAAGCGGATCCCCGAACCCGAAGACGTGGGCCGCCTGGTGGCCTTCCTGGCCGGCAGCACCGGAGCCTGCATCTCCGGCGCCAACTACCACCTCGACGGCGGCGCCGCCGACGCGGTCACCCCCTAATCCCGCATCCAGCCGGCGCACCGCCCTAGTGGGTCAGCCCCTTCCGACGAAGGGCATCTTGGTCGCCATCACGGTAAGGAACTGGATATTGGCCTCCAGCGGCAGGGAGGCCATGTGCAGAACCGCATCGGCAACCACCTCCACATCCATCACCGGTTCAGGCACGATACGCCCGTCCGCCTGGGGGACACCTTCGACCATCCGGGCCGCCAGCGGAGTGAGGGCGTTGCCGATGTCGATCTGGCCGCAGGCGATGTCGTATTTTCGGCCGTCCAACGAGGTGGACTTGGTCAGCCCGGTCATGGCGTGTTTGGTGGCGGTGTAGGGGGCGGAGTTTGGGCGGGGCGCATGGGCAGAGATGGACCCGTTGTTGATGATGCGTCCGCCCCGGGGGTCTTGGGCCTTCATGATCCGAAAAGCGCACTGCGTGCAATAAAACGGCCCGTTGAGGTTGGTGGCCACCACCTTGAGCCATTGGGCGGCGGTGAGATCTTCGAGGGGCCGGGGGGGTGCGCCGGTGCCCGCGTTGTTGAACAACACATCAAGGCGACCGAAGCGGGCGGCCGCCGCCGCGAAGAGCTGCTCCACCGCCTCGGGGTCTGCGACATCGACGGGATGGATGAGAACCTGGTTCGGGTCGACGCCGGCCAAGGCGGCCGTTTCGGCCAGCGCCTCCGGGCGCCGTCCGGTGAGGGTGACCCGATAGCCGGCGGCCAAGAAGGCAAGGGCGCTGGCGCGGCCGATCCCACTGCCCGCTCCGGTGATGAGGGCCACCTTGGCGCCGTTGGCTGCTGGCATTCGTGCTCCCTGGTCGATACGAGGCCGGCCTAGGCTAGGGCCAGCAGCCCCCGCACGTGTCGACAAAGGGAACCGGGCTGGAACTCCACGTGGTCGTAGGTGAAGACCCCGACCCGGTAGCCCAACTCGGTCAAGCGGGTCCAGCGCCGCCGATCTTCGGCGAAGGAATCGGGCGACGTGTCGTGAAAACCGCGGCCATCGACCTCGATGATCACCGACGCTCCCAGCAACAGATCGACCCTGGCCACGAAGCGGCCCCACTCGTCACGCACGATGTGCTGACGAACCCCTGCCGGCAGTCCGCCCGAACGCAGCACCTGCACGGCCCGGGTCTCGAGATAGCTCTCGGTGGCCGCCACCCCGACGCCCCGACGCTGCAACACCTTCTCGAGGACAGCCAGGCCGGCCCGTTGCGGGGCCAAGGTCCGAACCAGGGCGAGGAGATCCGTTTCAGCCACTGCGGCGGTGCGCAAGGCGGACTCCAGCGCCAACTCCACCAGATCGCGGGGCTCGAGCCACGAGCCCAGGCGCCCGCCCGGTCCCACCACCCGACGGCCCTGCAGACCTCGGCCCAACTCGACCAGGGTTTGGGCCGCAGTGGTCACCGGCAGACCCCGCCGCTGGGTGGGAGGGTCGAGGGCGGCGGTGCGGTGGCTGTGGGCGCCTCGGTGCCCGGAGCGGCGCGAGACGTTGAGAATGATCGGCACCGGTGCCTCGAACCCATCGAAGTTCCACAAGGTGGCCGCGGCAGGACCGGCCAACACCGCATCCGGCCCGTGCGCCACCAACTGTTCGGCACAGTGCTGACGCCACTGGTCGAACCGGCCCTCGGGCGCCGGGCCGCACAGGTACACACCCGCCCCGCGGCGGCGTAGCTCGCCGGTGCGCACCATGCGCAGGATCGAGCGGTCGTCCAGGCCCCGCGCCAGCAGCTGCGATCGACGGACCACCCCGAAAAGTTCTGCGTCAAACACCACGAAATACATTGAATAGCATGAAGTTCCACAAACCGGGGCGGATTTCTGTCAGGCCCCCCGAGCAAGGGGGCGAGATCTCGACGTTCCGTGGTCGCCGCCGCGCGCTTCGTCTATCGATTTGTGCGTAGCGTCACGCGACCTGCAAGAAAACCGCCCAAGTCCTTTTTCCACCCCTCCGACGGGGGCGGCAGGGTCAGATCTCGAGGCTGCTGGGGTCCCCCGGTACGTCGACGGCGTTTTCCTGGAGGGCGGCCAGGGGCACGAACTCCAGGGCCCGTTGGTGGGTGCTGGCCAATACCACCGGTGCCGCCGCCCCGTCGTGGTGGGCTCGCAGCCAGTTCACCGCGGTGACACACCAACGGTCCCCCGGCACCAGGCCGGGAAAGCGGTACTGGGGCATCGGGGTGGAAAGGTCGTTACCGATGCGGCGCTGGTGAGCGAGAAACTCCACGGTCATGACCGCGCAGATGGTGTGACTGCCGAGATCTTCTGGGCCGGTGCTGCAACAACCGTCGCGATAGAACCCGGTCACGGGGTCGGTGCCGCACGGTTCCAACTCCCCGCCCAGCACGTTCCGTTCGTTTGTCTCGCTCATTCCCCCGTTGCCCAACCCATGGCCCGAGAGGCCACCAAGGTGTCGGCGTACTCCTCCATCACCGCAATGCGGCCGTCGCGAACTTCATAGACCCAGCAGTACTGGTTGTCGTAGGCCCGGCCAGTGGCCTTGGCCGTGGCGGTGAGGCGCTGTTGCACGACGGCCACCGGCCCATCCACCGTCACCCTGCGCACTTCGAGAGCGAAGGGCTGGGTCAGATCGAACATGGTCTTGACGATGCTCGATCCGAGCGCTTCGGCGATGGCCTCGGCACCCTGCAGACCGGCGAAGGGGGCCGAGGCGGGTGGTGTCCACGAACAGTCTTCGGCCAGCAGTTCCAGGAGCCTGGCCCGATTGTTGCTGCGCAGCGCGGCGTAGTAGTCCTCAATCACCTGGCGGGTCGTTTCGGTCTCGCTCATCGACGCATCCTGACACGTTGGGACACCGCGGCGCCGGTGCCGGCGCTGATCGCCGGGGCCCGGCCACCGCCGAGCATGGTCAGGAACGAAACAGCGAGCGGGCGATGACCACGTTCTGGATCTCGGTTGCCCCATCGAGATACTGAGCCACCTTGGCGGCAGCCAGGTGTCGGGCCAGTGGGTGGATCTGGCGCAGGCCCTCGGCCCCCATGGTTTGCATGCATTGGGCGATACCGGTCAACGCCACCCGGGTGGCGAACTTCTTGGCGTGCGCGGCGCTGACTGCAGCCGAGGGGTCGGCGCGCTGCACGGCCCTGGCCGCATCGTATGCCAAGCGGCGGGCGGCGAGGAGATCGGTGGCCACATCGGCCAACATCCATTGCACGCCTTGAAAGTCAGCGACCGGTTGCCCGAAGGCGTTGCGGGCGCGGGTGTAAGCGATGGCGCTTTCCAGCGCACTGCCCAACATGCCAACACACATGGCGGCCACCGTGGCCCGGGCCGCGTCGATGCCTTCCAAAGCGGCCCGGAACCCATGGCCGACAGGCACGAACAACGCCTCGTGATCGAGCTGCACGTCACGAAAGGCGAATCCTCCGGTGCCCATGGCGTGCGCTCCCAGCATGGCATACGGCTCGGTACGCTCAACCCCGGCGTGGTCGGCTTCGACGAGGAAGGCGGCAATACCCCGGGAGCCGGCATACTGGTCGGTCTGGGCGTAGACCGCCAAAACATCGGCGTGGGTGGCGGCGGTGATCCAGGCCTTCTCACCGTTGAGTACCCAACCCTCGGGCACGGGGGCGGCGTTGGTGCGAAGGGCAGCGGCATCGCTGCCCCCGGTCGGCTCGGTCAGCAGGAAGGCCCCCAGCCGGTCGGCCCGAACCATTGGTTCCAGCAGCGTCGCCCGTTGGCTGGGGCTGCCGCGCCGGGCGATGGCGCCGACCAGGTTGTTGTGCACCACCAGCACGAAGGCGAAGGCCAAGTCGACCGCAGCCAGTTCCTCCATGATGCGGGCCATTCCCACCGGACCGACCTCGCCCCCACCCACCTCAGCGGGAGCCAGCAATCCGGCCAGGCCCAGGCGGGCGGCCTCCGTCACGGCAGCCCGAGGCAGGGTCCGCTCCTGCTCCCAGCTTGCCGCTGCAGGCGCCAACACCTCCCGGGCGAAGGTGCGGGCGGTGCGCACCAGCTCACGCTCGCCGCTCGAGAGGGCGAGCTCGTCGTCATCGGGGATCCCAGCCATGGCCGCGACCCTACGTGGCTGACGGGAGAGCGCTGACGGGAGAGCGCTGACGGGAGACGATGGTGCCGGCGCCGCTTGGACTGCGGGCCTAGCGTGGTGGCGATGCAGTCCGCTCGAGCCTGGGCCAACCACGAGATCATCGAAGCGGTGCGCGACCTCGCCCCTGCCGTTACCGATTGGGGCGAGGAGATCGACCGCGAGCGCCGCCTACCCGACGCGCTGGTGGAACAACTACGGGCGGCCCGGGTCTTTGAGATGTACGTCCCGCGTAGCGTGGGCGGGCCGGAGGTGCATCCCCTCACCGCCTTCACGGTGGCGGAGGAACTGGCTCGGCGCGACGGATCCGTCGGTTGGTGCGCCCAAGTGGCGGCGGCAGTCACCGTGTTCCTGGCCTGGATCGACCCAGCCGGACTGGCCGAGATGATCCACCACAGTGGCACCTTGCACCTGGCCGGCTCGGCCCGTCCGCTGGGTCATGCGGAACCCGTGGAGGGCGGTTACCTGGCCACGGGCCACTGGAACTATGCCAGTGGCGTTCGCCATGCCAACTGGTATCTCGGCACCTGTTTCGTGAAACGCAGCGACGGCCGCTCCACCCCCCGATCCATGCTTTTCCCGGTTGCCGAAGGGACCATCGAAGCCAACTGGAACGTCATGGGTATGCGCGGCACCGGTAGCGACGATTTTGTGTTGGACAACGTGTTCGTGCCCGACCGGCGGGTAGCCGGACGACGCTGGATCGAGCACCGGCCGGAGCCACTGTATGACCCCAGGCTCATGATGGTGGCGGCCTGGGCTCCTACCGCGGGCGTGGCCATCGGGTTAGCCGAGGGGGCGCTGGACAGCCTTATCGCCTTGGGCGAGCGCAGCTCGGCCGGCTCCCCGGTTGCCCTGCGGGAGCGGGAAGCCGTGCAAGAAGCGGTGGGTCGCGCCGCGGCAATGGCCGGGGCAGCCAGGGCCTTCGTGGTCGAAACCATCGAAGGAGCTTGGAACGCCTTGCCGGTGGGCGGCGCCAGCCTCGAACGAGCGGTGTCGGCAGCCCAGTTGGCCGTCACCCACGCCCTCAACGAGGCGGTGCGGGTGGCCGATGTCGCCTTCCACGCGGCCGGTACCAACGCCATCTCCACCGCCAACCGCCTGGAACGGTTCCTGCGTGACGCACACACCGCCGTGCAGCATTCCGCCGGCCAACCGGTGCATGTACGAGCGGCCGGACGGGTGCTGCTCGGTCTCGATGCCGGGCCAGTCGACCCGGCCAGGGAGGGTCCGACCACGCCGCGTCCGTGAGCCGGCTCAGCTCCCGGGCGCGTCCACCGGCGACTCGGAGGGCGGTGTGGGCTCGGCGAGGCGGTAGCGGAAATCGCAATGGGTGGCGCCGGACATGATGGTCAGGGTGCGGGTGAACTCGATGCGGTCGTTGAAGCCTTCGATCAGGGTGCCGTCTCGGTTGCAGGAGAGCAGGGCACCCAGCTCGGGCACACCCAGCGATCGATACAGCTCGGCATAGCGGCAGCGGGTCACGTCGAAGGCGTACTCGTGATCATCGAGATGCCGGACCTCGATGGTGAGCGCATCGCCCTTCGTCCAGTTATCCAGCGTCGAGGCGAAGGCCCGCAGGGAGTTGTCCGCCATGGAGGTGGCCAGCGCCCGACCCTGAGCCTTGGCCACTTCGACGACGACCTCGCCGGCCAGCTCTGTCACCCGTTCGGCTCCGAACTCAGCGGCAAAGCGTTCCAGCAGCGGTGCCAGGATGCGGGCCTCGATCTCTCGGCGGCGCAGCACCCCGATGTCGTTGAGCGTGTCGGGTGGGGTAGCGGGTGGGGTGCCGGGTTGGGTGACTGCCACGATCGGGCCTCCTGGACGAGGGGTTTGCGCGGGCTCAGCCTGCCATGCGAGCTGGCTGTGCGCTGGGGCCAGTGCCAAAGGCCGAGGCGGCCCAGTCGGGGCGTGACAGGCTGGACCCATGACCGAAAGCCAGCACGACCTCGACCTCGGCCCGATCCGACGGCTGTTGGGCCGTGACCGGGGGCTGAGCGTGGTGAGCATCAGCCGGCCCGACGGTTCAGTTTCCTCATCGCTGATCAACGCCGGCATGCTCACCCACCCCCGGCAGGACGCGGTGGTGATCGGCTTCGTCGTTCAAGGGGCCTCCTACAAGCGGCGACGCCTGGCGGTAGATGCCCGGGCCACCCTGACCGTGCCGCGCGATTGGGAGTGGCAGGCCGTGGAGGGCACCATCGAGTTGATCGGCCCGCTCGATGCGTCTCTCGCCGGAGCGGTGGATGGGGCGGAGTTGCTCCGCGACGTGTTCCGGGCGGCCGGCGGCACCCATGATGATTGGGACGAGTTCGATCGGGTCATGGCGGCCCAGCAACGCACCGCCGTCCTGCTGCACCCCGAGCGGGTGTACGGCAACGTCAGCTCGTAAGCCCGCCGTCATCACCCTAAGTAGCTACTACCTCACCACCAAACTGCGTAGCGGCGAATCGACGTCGATTCGACCCAAAATGCGGCGAAACCTCTTTCAGGAGTGGAGTGAGCACTCACTGTAAGGGCAGGGGGCGGAGCGACGGACTCAGACCCGGACGCAGACCGCCCCCAGACGCACGGCGGAGCTTGACTGTCTTACCCCCTGCGTAGGGTCTCCACCGTGATCGTGCAATCCCCGCTGTGCCGGCAGGCCAACCTCTTCGAACATCCGGTGCTCGACGGCTTCCACCCTGCGGTGCGGGCCTGGTTCAGCGGTCGCTTTCCCGACGGGCCGACCCCACCGCAGCTGGGCGGCTGGCCCGCCATCGCCGCCGGCCAGGACACCTTGATCGCCGCCCCGACCGGGTCGGGCAAGACCCTCAGCGGCTTCCTGGTCGGCATCGATCAGCTCTACCGGGCCCACGGGGCGGGCGCCACCCTCGACCATTTGCAGGTTGTCTACATCTCGCCGTTACGGGCTCTGGCGGTGGACATCAAAGAGAACCTGGAGCGGCCGTTACGGGAAATCGCCGCCACGGCGCGACGCATGGGCATCGACCCGCCCGAACTGCGGGTAGGCGTGCGCACCGGGGACACTACCGCCGCGGCGCGCGCCGCCATCGTCCGCAAGCCCCCGAACCTGCTGGTCACCACCCCAGAGTCGCTCTACTTACTGCTCACCGCGCCCCGCAGCCGCCAGGTGCTGGCCCATGTCGACACCGTCATCATCGACGAGATCCACGCGTTGGCCCGAGACAAGCGCGGCTCCCATCTGGCCCTGAGCCTGGAACGCCTGGAGCACGTCGCCCATCAGCGCCCGGTCCGCATCGGGCTGTCCGCCACCCAGAAACCCATCGAGACGGTGGCCCGGCTCCTGGTAGGCAATGGCACCCGGCCCGGAGCGGGCCACCCAGAATCCCCCGGTGGCGCACCGGCCTGCACAATCGTGGACGCGGGCCACCAACGGAACCTCGATCTGGCCATCGAGCTGCCCGACGGCGAGCTGGAAGCCCTGGCCAGCGCCGAACAGATGGCCGATCAGATCGATCGCATCGCCGAGTTGGTGTTGGCCCATCGCACCACCCTGGTGTTCGTCAACACCCGCCGCATGGCCGAACGCATAGCCCACCTGCTGGAGGAGCGCCTCGGCGACAACGCCGTTGCCTCCCACCATGGCAGCCTTTCCAAGGACCGTCGGCTGCGCGTGGAAACCCGCCTGCGCGCGGGCGAGCTGCGGGCCTTGGTGGCTACCGCCTCGCTCGAGTTGGGCATCGACATCGGCCCGGTGGAACTCGTCTGCCAGCTCGGTTCCCCCCGCAGCCTGGCCACCTTCCTGCAGCGGGTGGGCCGCTCGGGCCACGATCGCTACAGCACCCCCAAAGGCCGTATCTTTCCCCTCACCCGCGATGAGCTGATCGAATGCGCGGCGCTGCTCATGGGGGTCCGGGCCGGCCGGCTCGACGCCGTGTTTCCCCCCGTGGCTCCGCTGGACATCCTGCTGCAACAAGTCGTGGCCGAAACGGCCACCGAAAGATGGAACAGTAACGATCTGTACCACTTGGTATGTCGAGCGGCCCCCTACCGGGATCTGAGCAGGGCGTCGTTCGACGCGGTCCTCGAGCTGGGCGCCACCGGCGTTACCACCGGGCGGGGAGCCAAGGGAGACCACCTCCATCTGGATCGGATCAACAACGAGGTCAGTGGGCGACGAGGCGCTCGTCTAGCCGCCCTCACCTCGGGTGGTGCCATCCCCGAGTTGGCCGAGTACCGGGTCTTGGCCGACCCCGAAGACACCCTCATCGGCACCGTCAACGAGGAGTGGGCCATCGAGTCCATGGCCGGGGACGTGTTCCTGCTCGGCACCCACTCCTGGCGAATTCGTCGTATCGAGGCCGGGGTGGTCCGCGTGGTCGATGCCGGGGGGGCGGATCCCACCGTGCCGTTCTGGCAGGGTGAGGCGCCCGGCCGCACGCGCGAGCTGTCAGAAGAGGTCAGCCAACTGCGGGCGGTGGTCGACGGTTACTTGGCCGCCGAAGACGCCGATGGGGCGCGCCGCTGGTTGCGTGAGCACGGCCAACTCCCCGAAGCGGCCGCCGTGCAAATCGTCGCCTACCTGGCCGCCACCCGGGCCGTGCTCGGCCTGGTCCCCTGCCGTGAGGTGCTGGTCATCGAGCGCTTTTTCGACGTCAGCGGCGGTATGCAGTTGGTGTTGCACTGTCCCTACGGGGCCCGGATCAACCGCGGTTTCGGCCTCGCTCTGCGCAAACGATTTTGCGTCACCTTCGACTTCGAGTTGCAAGCGGCCGCTTCCGACGACACGGTGGTGCTCTCACTCGGTCCCCAGCACAGCTTTCCGCTCGAATCGGTAACCGCTTTCCTGCGTTCGGACTCGGTGGAGGAGGTGTTGCGCCAGGCCGTGTTGGTGCCACCGTCCCCGCTGTTCTTGTCGCGCTGGCGCTGGAACCTCAACCGCTCCCTCACCGTGCTGCGTTGGAAGGCCGGGCGCAAGAACCCCCCGGCCATTCAACGCATGGAAGCTGACGACGTTATGGCCGCAGTGTTCCCGCAGGCCGCGGCCTGCCAGGAGAACGCCAGCGGTCCGGTCGAGATCCCCGACCATCCGTTGGTCATGCAGACCATGCACGACACCTTGACCGAAGCCATGGACATCGAAGGGTTGCGTTCCCTACTCCTCGCTATCGAGCAGGGACGGGTCGAGGTGGTCTGCCGTGACACCGTCGAACCCTCACCGATGTGCCATGAAATCCTGGTCGGCAAACCTTTTACCTTCCTCGACGATGGCGAGGCGGCCGACCGTCGCACTCGCGCCGTTTCGCTGCGCCGGGGCCTCCCGGTGGCGCTCGAGGAGATCGGCCGCCTCGATCTGAGCGCCATAGAACGGGTGGAAGCCGAGGTCGCCCCTGACCCGCGCCACGCCGATGAGTTGCACGACCTGCTCACTGGCCTGGTCACCACCCCGACCAGAGTCCAGTGGCGGGCCCTGTTCCAAGAGCTCGAGGCGGCTGGACGGGCGCATGTGCTGCTGCTCAAGGGCGCCGAACGCTGGTGCACCACGGAATCGCTCGGCTTGGCCGAATCGCTGCATGCGGAAGGGCTCGTTCGCGCCAGCTCGGCTCCCATTGCCGACCACGATCCGATGCTGCAGGAGATCGCCACCCTGAGGGCGGTGCGGGGCCTGCTGGACATCAGCGGTCCCCTCAGCGTGAGCGCGTTGGCTACGGCCATCGCCATCCCCCCGAGCAGCGTGGCCATTGCCCTGGCCGCTCTCGAGGGCGAGGGTTTCGCTATTCAGGGCCGCTTCCACCGCCAATCCGAGCGCCCACCAGCCAGCCAGACCCCACCGCCGGACCGCAGCACAGACCAGCCCGACGGCGCCACAGACCAGCCGGACGGCGCTACAGAATGGTGCAGTCGGCGGGTGCTGGCCCGGATCCACGCGTACAGCCAGCGGCGCCGGCGCAACGGAATTGAAGCGGTGAGTGCGGCGGTGCTGATGCGGTTCCTATTCCGCTGGCAACACGTGCATCCCCAACATCGCCTCCGCGGGGAGGAAGGGGTGATGGGCGTCATCGAGCAGCTCCAGGGCTGGGAAGCACCAGCTGGGGCCTGGGAAGGACATCTGCTGGCGGCCAGGGTGAGCGACTATCGCCCCGAGCTGTTGGACCGTCGGGGCCACGCCGGGGAGGTGGCCTGGGGCCGTCTCAGCCCCCAAACGGACCTGGAGACCGATCCCGACGCTGCCCGGCGGGCATCCCGGGCCACCGCTGTGGGTCTGTGCACCCGAGCCGATCTGGCCTGGCTCCTGCGGGCCATGCGGGGTGAGCATCGTCCACCCGAACCCAACCAGGCGCTGTTGGCAGATGTGTTGATCTCGCTACGGGCCAACGGCGCCCGATTCTTGGCCGAGTTGAGCGCCGACACCGGCGCCACCGAGGCCGACATCGAAACCGCCGTTTGGGACGGCGTGGCTCGCGGCCTGCTCACTGCGGACAGTTTCTGGGCCCTCCGTTCGCTCTTTCAGCTGCGCCGCCCTGAAGGCGCCACGGCGGAGGAGCGGCCGACCCGGGCTCCCCGGCGGCGGCTGCGCCGTGGGGCCAGCGCCCAGCGCGTCCCCGGTGAGGGGCGTTGGGCGTTGCTACCCAACCCCGCGGTCATCGACGAGCCCGACGAGTTGGCCGAAGCGGTGGCCGAGCAGCTGCTGTGTCGGTGGGGGGTGCTGTTCCGTGACCTCGCCGTTCGGGAGCATCTGGCCCTGCCGTGGCGGGAAATCCAATGGGCGTTGCGCCGACTCGAAGCTCGCGGCGTGATCCTGGGCGGCCGTTTCGTCACCGGTTTCAGCGGCGAGCAGTACGCCCTACCCGAAGCGGTGGAGGCGCTGGCTGCCGTGCGCCGGGACACCACCAGGGGCGAGCGCATCACCATCTGCGCCGCCGATCCGTTGAACCTCACCGGCGTGGTGACACCCGGCCCACGGGTCCCTGCGTTGCAGACCCGCACCATCGTCTACGAGGACGGCCTGCCTCAGTTACATCACCATCAGACGGAGGTCGAACCGGCCGCCACTCCGTCGCTCGCTCAGGGGGCGATGACCTGACCGTTGTCGTCACGAATCTCCGGTTCCCGCACCCGCACCCGCGGGTCGCCAAACTTGGCATCCCGATCGGAAAAGGCGCCTTTCAAGCCACCGGCCTTCACCGCAGCGAAGTACTCCTGGGTGCCGGGCGCGCGGTGGGCTCTGGCGTCGGTTTCCGCCGCGTACCGCTGCAGCGTGCGGGCGCCCATCAGCTCCATCCCCATGTTGATCACCCGCTTGTTGGAAGACAGAAGATCGGAATCGATCATGGCCAACCGCCGGGCCAGGCTGCGCACCTCTTCATCGAGCAGAGCGGCAGGAACGGACTTCATCACCAGGCCGATGAGCGCAGCGTCCAAACCGGCGATGAGATCACCGGTCATGGTCAGGCGCTTCGCCCACTGCGGACCCACGTGGTAGAGCCACATTGAGTTGGGCAGGCTGCCGAGGTTGCGGGCCGGCGGGAAGCCGATGAGGGCGTCGTCAGCGGCGATGATCATGTCGCAGAACAACGCCAGATCGGTGCCGCCGGCCAGACATCGCCCCTGGATCTGGGCGATGGTCGGCTTGTGCATATCCCACAGCACCCGCAGTCGATGGGTGTTTCGTTCAAGCTGCCAGGAATCGTCGTCGATGGTCCGGGTGCCACGGCGGGGGCGGTCCGGCTGGGCGGAGAAATCCCGCATGCCGGACAGGTCGTAACCCGAGCAGAAGTCAGGGCCGGCGCCCTTGATGACCACCGCGTGCACGGCTTTGTCGTCATCGGCGTCCCACAGCGCCGCCTCCAGCTCAGCCAACAGCTCCCGGGACAATGCGTTTCGTTTCTCCGGCCGGTTCAGCGTGACGGTAGCGAAACCTTCAGCGACCTCGTAGGCAATGCATGCATAGTCGACCATACGGCGGACCCTAGCGGGACCAGCGACGTGCCCATCGCCACCCACCACCAGTCAGGCGCGGCCAGACCGATACGTTCGACAGGAATTCGTTCAACAGGCAGATGTTCGCGCCGGAGAAGCGTTCGCAATGCCGGAGAAGCGTTCGCACGCAGGAGGTCACCATGAGCCAACCGTCCCCGACAGCAGGAAAAAGCGCAACGACACCGGAGCCCAACCCGCATAAACCCGACGCCATACGTGATGCCATACCTGATGCCATACCTAACAGTATGGCTGCGAGCGGCGAGGAAGGGGGAGATCCCGCCTGCTGGGCCCACCGCTTCGAAGAAGGCGTCTGTCCCGATGACACGCAGCTGGCCCGGCTGGTGCGGGGCTTGGCCGACGCGGTGATCATCTGCGACAGCGCCGGAAACATCGTGCTGTGGAACGACGCCGCCACCAGACTGTTCGGTTTCAGTGCCGACGAGGCCTTTGGTCAAACCCTCGACCTCATCATCCCCGAACGATTGCGAACACGACACTGGGAGGGTTATCGCACCGTCATGCACACCGGGCGCACCGACTACGGCGATCGCCTGCTCGAGGTACCCGCATTACACAAAGACGGCCGACGCCTTTCTATCGCTTTCACCGTCAGCCTGCTGACCGAGCCCGGTCGCTCCACCCCGGTTGGCATAGCCGCTGTCATCCGTGACGACACCGCCCGTTGGCAACAACAACGCGAGACCCAAAAGGAGTTGTCCGCGCTGCGCGCCACGGCTCGAAGTGGTCAGGAGGCGTGAGCACGAGGCGAGACAGCGATCCGCGCCTGCAGGATTACCAGGACCCGGCGCAGATGCCAACGTTTCCCCGCACCGGAAGCGGGGTACCTGCTTCGCCTGAGCCCGATGTGGGCTTTCAGGCGAACCGCCAATCTGCGCGATCGACAGTGACTCGGAGCCATCAATGGGAAAAGAAAACGTCCCCAACTCTGATCAAGAGTTCCGTGCCGCCGTCGCGCCGAGCGACCAAAGCGAAGCCGGACTGACCGTGAGCGGGCTCAAACCCGACGAAGCCGCCGATCTCGTCAAGGCTAGCGAACGGGGCGGCCACGACGCTACCACCAGGCACATCGTGGGGGATGTGCTGGCGCGGGGGAGGGGCGCCAGCGCCCGCAACGACCCCATTGCCAGGAACGACCACGCCAACCTGGTCTCCGTTGGCCGTCCGGCGGCCCTCGCCGCCCTCATCGGTGGGCTCGCCCTCGGCGCAGTGTTGGCCGTGGGCGCGCTGTTGGTTGGGGCGGGGGCCAACGCCGCGATCCTGGCTGGCTTGGGTGGTGCCATCGTGGGACTGGTGGTGGGCGCACTGGTCGGCATGTACAGCGGCGTCGTCATCAACAGCGACGTCATCGACCTGCGGGGTCAGCAGCCCGCTCACGATGTGTCGGTCCGCCTGGGCCAGGTCGGTCAGCCCACCAATGGCCCACCGCCCATGGGCTACGTGGCAGAACACCAGGCCAACGAGCACCAGGCCAACGAGCACCATGAGGAACCGAACCGTCGAGCCTGACACCGCTTCGGGGGCTAACACCGCTTCGGGGGCTGACACAATAGCGGTGTCGAAGACGCATCTCCCGGGTAATGCGCAACCAAGACAGCACGGTCCACCGTTTGGAGGTGATGCCGAGCTGCGTTCCTGGAGGCCTGATGGATTCTGTTGTGTTGTGGATCGTGCTGTTGCTGGTGGCGTTGTTGGTTCTCGGTGGCGCCATCATCGCCCTGCAATCCAAGCGCAGGGCAGGATCGGTGAAGGCAGGGCGAGCCAGCTCGGCCAGACGCCGATGAGTGCCGCGTCTGGGCCGGCCACGCTGGCCAGAGCTTCGGATCTGGTCGGGCGACCGGTGGTGTCCATCGCCGACGGGCTCGACATCGCCGAGGTGAAAGATGTGGTCTTCGAACCCGACCGCCACGCGCTGATGGGTTTCACCCTGAACAAGCGTGGCTTCTGGCGAGGGTCCCTGCGTGAGCTACTCCCGACCGCCAACATCACCGCCATTGGCCCCGACGCAGTGATGGTCGATTCTGCCGATGCCCTCGCCCCGCCCGACCAGGCACCGGTCGAGTTGCAACCAGGCAGCAAACGCCACGGGGTGCTGGGCACTCGGGTGATGACCAACGGCGGCCGTTCCTTGGGTGTCATCACCGGGGTCATCGTGTCCCTGGGAAGCCGGTTCGAGGTCGTCGGCTACGAGATCGACGGGCCTGAGCAAACCAAATCCTCGCCCAGTCGGCTGGTGCCTATCGATGCCCAACTGGCCTTGTCCGAGGATCTGTTGTTACTTCCCGACGAGATCGAGCAATTCATCCGCCACGACCTAGCCGGCTTCGGCTCCGCGGTGGAGGAGTTCCGCAATCGCCCGCAGCCAGCCGCACTGGCGCCGCCGACCCCGCCCAGGCAACCGACCCAGGAGAGCCTCTCATGACCTTTGCCCCCGAAGCGGGAACCGAACAATTGGAGCTGGTGAGTCGAGCCCTGGGCCGCCAGGTGATCTCCGGGGACGATGCCACCACCATCGGCAAGATCAAAGCGATGCTGCTCGATCACGGAGCCACCCGCATTGAGGCCTTGCACGTGGCCGGACGATCCAAGAACGCCGAGGTGCTGGCCTGGGCCGACGTGGGCGGTTTCGGACCCGACGCAGTGGTCATGCGGGCAGGGGCCACCCTTGCCCCGGTTGCCGACGAGACCCAAGAGGCGATGGTTCGCCACCGCATCACCCTGTTGGACGCCAAGGTGCTCGGCACCGACGGTTTCGAACGGGGCAAGGTCGCCGATATTGCGTTCGACCCGGCTAGCGGCGCACTGCGCAGTCTCGCCGTCAACGGGGTGAACGTACCCGCTTCCTGTATCCGCTCGCTCGGGCCGTACTGCTGGGTGGTCGACGCCTCCGTCCCCTTCAGCTAAGCGATGCAGTTCCAACGAAGGGTGCCAAGATGAACGAAAGCGGCGGCACTGCCTCTGGTTCTTCCGACCTCCCCGTGTTGAGCGGCCACAACGGGCCCTCGACCATGCCGCCGGGAGCGACCAGACCAACTGGTATGGACCGCCAGGGCGGCCTCGACCGACCAGGCGGCGCGGCGAGACCGAGCGGCACCGACATTCTGCGGCGAGTCAGCGAGGTGTGCTGGCGGCTGCTGTTGGTGGCGGTCTCCCTGGCCGCCGGCGTCTGGGCGCTGCGCCAGGTCTGGCCGATAGTGGTGGCGGTGGTGGCCGCCGGCATGGCCGCAACCGCCTTGAGCCCGTTGGTCGGGCGCCTGCATCGGGCCCGCCTACCCCGCTTGGCCGCCACCTGGCTGGTGTTTCTACTCGCCGTAGCCGCGTTGGGTGGGCTGGCCACCGCTAGCACGGCGTCCCTGGGCGGACAGGTCAGGGGGCTGGGAACCGAGCTCGATCGCAGTGTGGAAGAGGTCAAGGATTGGGCCACCGGCCCGCCCCTGCGGCTGGAGCCCAACGCCTTCGACAACGCGGTGGACAGCGTGCGCGAACAGTTCGATCGGTTGACCAGCCAGCGCCAATTGCTCTCCGCCGCCCGTATGGCGGTGACCCTGCTCACGGGCATATTGCTCGGTCTGGTCCTGCTGTTCTTCTTTCTCAAGGACGGCCCGGCCATGGCCGAGTGGTCGGTGGGGCTTTTCCCCGCCAACCGTCAGAGCACCGTCAAACGGGTGGCCCGCCGAGCCCGCAAGGCGTTGGAGGGCTATTTGCGCGGCACTGCGCTGATCGGGCTGGTGGAGGGCATCTTCATGGGCGTGCTGCTGGCCGCCTTGGGCGTGCCCCAGTTCCTGGCTCTGGCCGCTCTGACCTTCATGGCGGCCTTCTTCCCCATCATCGGAGCCATCAGCTCCGGGGTGGTAGCCGTGCTGGTCACCCTGGTGGAGACCAACCCCACCCGAACCATCATCGCCGCGGTGGCCATTTTGGTGATGCAGCAAATCGACGGGGACCTCCTGCAACCGCTGGTTATGAGCAGCGCCGTGCGCCTGCACCCCGTCGTGGTGCTGCTCACCCTCACCGCCGGCGGTCTGGTGGCAGGCATCACCGGGGCCTTTCTGGCCGTGCCCCTCACCGCAGTGGTGGCGGCGGCCACCAACGAGCTGCGCAAAATCCGACAGGAAAGCGCCTTGACCCTGCCCGAAGGGGTGGTACGTCCACCCTGAGGCCAAGGGTTTGGCCAGCACCGTGGCCCGCCGGCAGCAATTCCCGGCATAGTTGATCAACTTCGTCGGATATAGTCGGCCCATGCGCACTGTGTTCCGCTTCCCCGACCCGGTCAACGAGGTAGCCGCTCGCCTGGTGGCCACCGGCGTGGTCGGCACGCTGATCGGCGCGGTTGTCGTGGGTGTGTTGCGCAACGGGCTGACGCTGATG